>JANYGD010000072.1 GCA_025359405.1 Methylotenera sp.
TCGCTTTTTAATACAGTAAATGGTGGCACGTACAGGGGAATACGATGAGCAAGCGCATCTCTGTAGTGCTGAACATAATCTTTAAACCAAGTTTTGGCCAAGCCAGTGTTTAAATATTCACTTAGCTTTTTTGGCAAGTGTTTCTGAGTGTCTTTTAAAAAGAGCCCAATGCTCTTTTTCCTATTTGCTAAGTCTAATAGTTGATGTTCCATGACGTAGACCCAGGCTAGGTTATCTAGCACCCCATAAATGTTAACCATGTATGCATGAAGATTTATTTGAATCTCGTTTAGTTCGTCATGGGATAGAAGTTTGGTTCTTTGAGGGGGAAATATTTCAAAGATATTTTCACAACATTTAAGAATAACTCCTAATCTTCTACACACACCGTGTAGAAGATATTCTTTTGATTTTTCGTTGGATAAACTATTAGAGAAAACAGATGTAAGCCAGCCACGCTTTTCTTTCAGTTCTTCAATGGACGAAGAATATTGATTTTCTATATCAGATAGGACTTCAGGCACATATACTGGGCTTTTCATCCTAACTAATTTATTTCTGCCAAGCATCCCGCAACGTCACGGTTCTATTAAACACGGGCTTGCCAGCCACGCTGTCTTTTCTATCTGCCACAAAGTAGCCGTGGCGCTCAAACTGGAATCTGTCTTCTGGTTTTGCGTCTTTTAAGCTGGGCTCCAATTGTGCGGTAATGGTTTTGACAGAGTTTGGGTTTAGGTCGTTGATGTAATCTCTGTCGCCTTCACCTGGATGTGCTTCTTTAAATAATCTATCGTACAAGCGCACTTCAGCCGCGTAAGCATGTGCCGCGGAAACCCAATGGATATTGCCTTTTACCTTGATGGCATCTGCGCCCGCTGTGCCTGATTTGGTGTCTGGCAGGTATTCGCAGCGCACGGTTGTTATTTGGCCTGCGGCGTCTTTTTCAAAACCTGTACACTTAACCACGTAGCCATAACGCAAACGCACCATACCATCGGGCATCAGGCGAAAAAAGCCTTTGGGTGGCGTTTCTTCAAAGTCTTCACGCTCTATCCATAGTTCTTTGGTTAATGGCACTGTCCGTTTACCTAGCTCCGGTTTTTGTGGATGATTAGGCGCAAAGCAATCTTCGGTTTTATTATCGGCATAGTTATCAATCACCAGTTTAATCGGGTCTAGCACGGCAATACGGCGCTCGGAGGCCTCGTTTAGCACTTCGCGCATGCAGTCTTCTAATATCGTGTATTCAATCCACGAATCAGCTTTAGAAACACCAATGCGGTCTGTGAATAATTTGAAACCTTCAGCTACATAACCACGCCTGCGCGCGCCTGCTAGCGTGGGCAAACGTGGGTCATCCCATCCATTCACATGTTTGCCTTCTACAAGGTCAATCAGTTTGCGTTTGGAGAGCACAACGTAAGTGAGGTTTAGGCGTGCAAATTCGTATTGATGCGGCAGTGGATGCGCTAAAAGGTTCGCCTCTGCAAGCCGCTCCAATAGCCAATCGTAGAAAGGGCGTTGGTCTTCAAACTCCAGCGTACAGATGGAGTGGGTGATTTGCTCCAGTGCGTCCTCAATCGGGTGCGCAAAGGTGTACATGGGGTAAATACACCATGTATCACCCGTATTGTGGTGGTGTGCACGGCGTACACGGTAAATTGCCGGATCGCGCATGTTGATGTTGGGCGATGCCATGTCGATTTTGGCGCGCAGTACCAAGCTACCATCGGCATGTTTGCCAGCGCGCATTTCGCGGAACAGTTGCAGATTTTCCGCAATGCTTCTGTCCCTATCGGGTGAATTTTTACCCGGCTCGGTAAGGGTGCCGCGATTCATACGCATCTCATCCGCAGTTTGGCTATCCACGTAGGCATGGCCGTTTTCAATCAAGCTTTCTGCCGCGCGGTACATAAAATCGAAATAGTTACTGGCAAAGTAGAGGTTATTTTCTTTGCCATTCTGCCAGCCAAAGCCAAGCCAGTGCACCATTTCGGTAATGCTATCGACGTATTCCTGGTTTTCTTTTTCTGGGTTGGTGTCATCAAAGCGCAAATGGCAAATGCCGCCATAATCGCGCGCTAGCCCAAAATTTAAAAAGATACTTTTAGCGTGACCAATGTGCAAATAGCCATTGGGCTCAGGCGGAAAGCGTGTGCGGATTTTAGCAGCATCGACTTGGCCCATGGCTTGGTGCGCAGCATCGCCTGGGCTACCTACCCATTTTTTTCTGGCAAATTTATGCTGCTCTAAATCTTTCTCGACGATGGCGCGGATAAAGTTAGAAGCTAAGGCAATGGGTTCTTTTTCTGATGACATAATAGGTTTCTAGTAATTTTTGCTTATTTTACACCCTTGGACTTTGCTTTGGGCTGCTTTGCAAGTCAAAGCAGCAGCCTTATATTATTATTTGCTGTGCTAAACTGCGCAATAAATATGAGCAGCCTTACTTTCCCCATTTTACAGGTACTTGCGGATGGAAATTTCCATTCTGGTGAGGCATTGGCGCAGCAATTTAAGGTGACGCGCGCCACGATTTGGAATGCAGTTAAGCATGCAGAAACATTGGGTGTTGAAGTTTTTTCTGTACGCGGACGTGGTTATAAATTGCCACAAGCCATTGAATTATTAGATAAAAATGAAGTGCTTAAAGCCATTGGTGAGCAGCGCGCTTGGTTTAAGCTGGAAGTATTAGACGAAGTGGCCTCGACTAATACTTATTTAATGCAACAAAAAGGCGCTGCGCATGCCACTTGTGTGGTGGCGCATGTGCAAACGCATGGCAAAGGCCGACGCGGGCGCACGTGGATTTCACAGCTTGGTGCGAGCCTGACATTTTCATTGTTGTGGCGCTTTCAATGCGGCGCAGCGGCGCTCTCAGGCTTGAGCTTGGCGGTGGGCGTGGCGCTGATACGCGCTTTAATGAGCTTAGGTGTGAACAATGCGCAATTAAAATGGCCTAACGACGTATTGGTTGATGGCAAGAAACTAGCGGGCATTTTGATTGAATTGCAAGGCGATTTGGAGGGCCCAAGTGCCGCAGTGATTGGTGTGGGCTTTAATTTGAATCTGCCAAAAAATGTGCTGGAAAGCATTGACCAACCCGCGATTGATTTGACTACTATTAAGCAGATTAACCAAAGTGAGTTACTTGGTGTGTTGCTGAAGCATTTGGCGGATGTATTAAGTAGCTTCGAGGCGCACGGATTTATTGGACTGCGGAACGAGTGGCTGCGCTATCATGCTTATGAAAACAAGCCAGTGCGTATGTTGCTGCCTGATGGCCGTGATGTGCAGGGTATGGTAAAGGGCGTGGCGGATGATGGTATTTTGCTGGTGGAAACGGCGCTGGGATTGCAGCGTTTTTCAGCCGGTGAGATTAGCTTGAGAGGGCTTGAATAGTGTTATTAGTAATCGATATTGGCAACACCCGCACCAAATGGGCGCTGGCGGGCGATGATGGCAATCTATCGAAATTAGAAGTTTGCATGAATGCGGATATTGCAGCTTCAAATTTAAGGACAGCCGCGCAAAAAGCAGATAGGGCGCTGATTGCGAATGTAGCGGGCGAGCCGATAGCCCAGCAACTTGCACAATTGTTGGCACCATTGCAGCCCGAGTTTATTGTGGTAAGCAAGCAAGCGTGTGGTGTGGTGAATAGTAGTTATCCATCGCTAGGTGTGGATCGTTGGGCGGCATTAATCGCGGTTCGGCACAGCATAAAGCAAGTGGTGCTGGTGGTGAATGCGGGTACAGCGATTACCATGGATTCGCTGGATAGTCGCGGCGTTTTTTTGGGTGGTACCATCATGCCTGGATTGTACTTATTGCAAACTTCGCTCGTGAATAACACAGCACAGCTAAATTTGGCTGAAGGAAAAGTGGTAGATTTTCCTGCGAATACACAAGATGCGATTCTAAGCGGCTGTTTGAATGCGGCTGCTGGCGCAATTCATTTGATGTTAAAACGGCTAGAGAAACATAGCGGCTGGCTGCCAAAACTGGTGATTAGCGGCGGCGACGCGCATAAAATTGCACCAGCGTTAAACCTTAATGCAAAACAGGTTATCATAATAGAAAATCTTGTGTTGCAAGGTTTAGTTTTATTGACGAAAGAGATTTAATGAGATTACTGGCGTGGTTGTTAGTGTTGCTTAATGTCGGCTTGTTGGCGTATTTTAATATGGGCTTAATTGCGCCCAAGCCAGCCACGGCAGATAGATCGATACAGCCAGAAAAATTGAAAGTTTTAACTGAAAAAGATTTAGAAATGATGCCAAAAAAAGTGGCACCGCCAGTTGTTGAGGCTGCACCATCTAAAGAGGCAGTAGCCATGCAAGTAACGGTGCAAGGCTCCACGAGCTGTTATAAATGGGGTAATTTCACTAAAACCAACTTACCCGCGGCACAAGTTGTTTTGGTGAGGCTGGGTTTGGATAGTGTGGTGAATCAAGAGGCTAGCGCTCAAGAGGATAAACGTTTTTGGGTATATTATCCGCCACTAAAAACTGCTGTTTTGGCGCAACAAAAAGCTGCCGAAATTAAAGCAATGGGCGTGGATGAACTGTTTATTGTACAAGATTCGCAGTGGCGTAACGCGATTTCGTTTGGATTGTTTCAAGATGAGCAGCTAGCCACTAATTTGTTAAATGAGCTGCAGGCAAAGGGCGTAAAAGGTGTTACCAAGGCTTTGCATAACCCTGGTAAATCATTAACAAGTTTGCTAATTAAAACCGTAAGCGCGGATAAAGCCCTAGAACTGCACAAAATTAAGCCTGAGTTTGTAGGCACGGAGTTAGCTCCAGCGGCTTGCCCTTAGTTAGAAAAAGGTAAGTACGGATACTTACCTTAATCCCAATTAGCCTTCATGGTTAATAGTTTAAGGCGTGTTTTTAGCTTCTGCTGCCGCTTTCTCTTGAGCTGCTTTTTCTATTGCAGCTTTTTCTTCTGCATCTTTCACCGCTGCAATTTTCTTTAGTTCTTCAGGCGACGCTGTTTGCCCTAACATTATTTCGTTATCTTTATTATTTTTTCTATCATAAACGAGATTGTCGCCCATAATCACGCGCACCCAGTCAGGGTAGCTGTAAGCAGTGCCTTTGTTGTGGTCAATAATCGCGCCAATACCACCACCAAATAAAATATTGCCAAACATGCCGCCGTTGGCACGTGAAATTAGGGTACCAATACCTGTTTCTTCGCCATCTTTACTGCAGCTAACCAATAAATTTTCTCCAGAACGATGTGGTCTCATCACGCCAGAGCTGTCAGCAGTAAATTCACCACGCTCATTTTTACCAACACATTTTACGCCTGTTACGGCTACGTTATTTTTGGAATATGTTTCAACTCTCACCGCTTGGTTGGCGTCTTTAGTAATGGTAGCGCAACCAGTTAATAGTGTTTGTAAGCCCAATGCGATGACGATTAATTTGCATATTTATTCTTCTTTCTTAGTATTATAAAGGTTAACGTTTTTTGATGTACAAGTCCGTGATGGTACCTTCTTTCATTTCTGCTGCAAAGCAAATGGTTTCTGAGAGCGTTGGGTGCGCATGAATCGTCAAGCCTAAATCGTGTGCATCCGCTCCCATTTCGATGGCCAGCACAGCTTCTGCCAGTAATTCACCCGCATTTACGCCAACAATACCAGCGCCGATTAGGCGATGTGTGGTTTTGTCGAATATCAGCTTGGTTGTGCCTTCGGTGCGTGCAACTGATATAGCACGGCCGCTGGCTGCCCAAGGGAAGCTGGCTTTTTCATATTCGACGCCTCTGGTTTTGGCTTCGGTTTCCGTCATACCTGCCCAAGCAATTTCAGGGTCGGTATAGGCCACTGATGGAATTGCGAGTGCTTGAAATTCAACCTTATGACCAGCAATGACTTCGGCCGCTACTTTGCCCTCGTGCGTGGCTTTGTGCGCTAGCATGGGTTGGCCAACAATATCGCCGATGGCGAATATATGATTTACGTTGGTGCGCATTTGCTTATCTACATGGATGAAGCCGCGCTCGTCAACAGCAACGCCAGCGTTTTTCGCGCCTATGTTTTTGCCATTGGGTTTACGCCCAATAGCGACTAAAACGCGGTCGTAAATTTGAATTTCCTTGGGCGCTTCTTCACCCTCAAAACTGACATGAATGCCATCTTTTTTAGCTTCTAACTTGCTCACTTTGGTTGAAAGCATGATGCTCTCAAAGCGTTTATCCATGCGCTTCTGCAGCGGACGTACCAAGTCACGGTCGCAACCTGTAATCAGACCATCCATAAATTCTACCACGCTCACTTTGCTGCCCAGCGCGTCGTACACCGTGCCCATTTCTAGCCCGATAATGCCACCGCCGATGACCAATAAACGCTTGGGAATATCGTCTAATTTCAGTGCGCCGGTGGAATCCATAATGCGCGCGTCTTCAGGCGCGCCCGGCATTTTAATGGCTTGCGAGCCGGCGGCGATAATAGCGTATTCAAAGCCTATAGTCGTGATTTTACCGTCACTCGCTGTCACGGCAATTTGATGTGGGCTGGTGAATTGTCCTATGCCTTCGACTATCGTCACGTCGCGCTGTTTGGCCATTTGCGCCAAACCGCCTGTGAGCTTGGTCACCACGTCATTGCTTTTCCAGTTGCGCAAAGCTTCTAAATCGATATTCGGCGCGCCAAAACTCACGCCATACTGCGCGGTTTCTTGGGCCTCGGTAATGACTTTGGCTGTGTGTAAAAGCGCTTTGGATGGAATGCAGCCGACATTTAAGCACACACCGCCCAGTGTCGGGTAGCGCTCAATCAGAACAACTTTTTTACCTAAATCAGCCGCTCTAAATGCAGCGGTGTAGCCGCCAGGCCCGCTGCCTAGTACAACCAATTGGGCATTAATATCACTGCTGCCACCAACTTTGGTTGCTTTAGGAGCGACCGCAGATCCAATTGCTGCCACGGGCGCAACTACTGGTATTTCAGGCTTGGTTGACGTGGTAGAAGCTTCTACTTCAACTAGAAGAATTAACGAGCCTTTGGCGACTTTATCGCCCACTTTTACTTTTAACTCTTTCACAACGCCTGTGTGTGAAGACGGAATATCCATCGATGCTTTGTCAGATTCCACCGTAATTAAAGAACCTTCTTTGGCGATTGTGTCGCCCACTTTGACTAAGACTTCAATGACGTCAACGCTGTCAAAATTACCAATATCAGGAACTTTAATTTCAATCATAATTTGGAATTTCTATACTTTTTTCAAGAAACAGGTTTTGAGTACTAAGCCTTTAACTTTGTCCACATTGCACTCAATTTCTTCATCGTCATCAGTAAGGCGAATATTTTTTGCCACCGTGCCGCGTTTTAAAGTAACTGAGGTGCCTTTCACTTTTAAATCTTTAATCAGTTGCACTGAATCGCCCGCTGCAAGCTCGTTGCCGTTGCTATCATTTACGGTCATTGCTATTCCTAAAATTAGTGAATCTTAAAGTAATAATCTACGTACGTCAGAGAGCATCATGCGCATGTGGCTGGTGAAACGCGCGCCATCAGCGCCGTCCACCACGCGATGGTCATAAGAGAGTGATAGTGGCAAGATTAAACGCGGCTCAAAGTTATCGGTTTCTTTGTTGTAAATGGGTTGCATAGATGATCTGGAAACCCCTAGAATAGCCACTTCTGGGCAATTGATGATGGGCGTAAACATAGTGCCGCCAATACCACCAAGGCTGGAAATAGTAAAGCAGCCGCCTTGCATTTCTTCAATTTTCAGCTTGCGTTCACGCGCTTTGGTGGAAAGTTCGCCCAAATCGCGCGCGATGTCGAGCACATCTTTATTTTGCACGTCTTTAACGACGGGCACCACCAAACCATCTGGCGTATCGCAGGCAAAGCCGATGTTGTAATAATTTTTTAAAATCAAGCTATCGCCATCGGGCGAAAGCGACGAATTGAAGGTTGGATACGCTTTCAACGCATTGACCGAGGCCTTAATCAAGAACGCCAACATGGTGAGTTTTACGCCGCGTTTTTCCGCGTCGCTCATCATGGATTTTCTAAATTCTTCCAAGTCGGTAATGTCGGCTTCGTCAAACTGCGTGACGTGCGGTGCGGTGACCCAGTTGCGGTGCAAGTTTGCGCCAGATATTTTTTTGATGCGCGAAAGCGGCTTGGTTTCAATCTCGCCAAATTGGCTGAAATCAATGACTGGCATGGGTAAAGCGGCCAGCGCGCCTAAGCCAGCGCCCATGTTTTCTGTACGTGGTTTTGCTAGTTCGCCTTTTACAAACGCTTGCACATCGCTTTCTAAAATACGATTTTTAGCGCCAGAGCCATTAACTAACGACAAGTTCACACCTAACTCGCGTGCAAATTTGCGCACTGATGGGCTGGCGTGTGACGCCTTGCTACTATTGGCGATTACGCTTTCACCCACCGGAAGAGGCTGGTGTGCAGGCTGAATTTTCTTTGCAGGCTCTGGAGCAGGGCGGCTTGGCTCTGGAATTGCTGCTTTTGGAGCTTCAACTGCAGGTTTTGTGGGAGCAGGGCTGCTCACCGCTTGTGGTGCGGTTGCTGGCGATGCTGTTTTGTCCTCGATAGCTTCGAGCGTCAAAATCAAATTGCCTTGTGCGATTTTATCGCCCACTTTTATTTTTACATCTTTCACCACGCCCGCAAACGGCGCGGGAATATCCATCGAAGCTTTGTCAGATTCCACCGTGACCAGCGAATCATCTTTGGCGATTGTATCGCCAGCTTTGACCAATACTTCGATGACCTCGACTGAATCGAAATTTCCAATATCGGGGACGAGTACGTCTTTTAATGCCATTTTTAAATGCCCTTAAATGCCATATGTTTAAATGCTAGTCGGGTTTGGTTTGTTACCATTTAACTTATATTTTTTAACTGCCTCGGCTACTTTAGCCACAGGCAATTTGCCTTCATCGCTCAAGGCTTTCATGGCCGCGACAACCACATAATATCTGTTCACCTCAAAGAAATCACGTAGCGCTTCACGCGAATCAGAGCGGCCAAATCCATCCGTTCCGAGCGCGACAAATTTGTTCGGCACAAAGCGTTGAATTTGCTCGGCAAAGCTTTTCATGTAATCAGTGGAGGCGATAACAGGACCTTTGGCATCTTTTAAGCATTGTGCAATATAGCTCACTTTTTGCGGTTTTTCAGGGTTAAGCATGTTCCAGCGGTCGCATTCCAAGCCTTCACGCCGTAATTCTGTGAAACTGGTCGCGCTCCAAACATCAGCTGAAACACCCCAATCTTTTTCAAGCAATTCAGCTGCAGCAATCACTTCGCGCAAAATCACGCCGCTACCCATCAACTGTACTTTTTCGCTTTTTTTAGAGGATTTGCTAAAGTTGTACATGCCCTTCAAAATGCCTTGTTCCGCGCCCTTTGGTAGTGCAGGGTGCGTGTAATTTTCGTTCATTAACGTAATGTAGTAATACACATCTTCCTGGTTCTGCACCATCCGGCGCAAGCCTTCTTGAATAATCACAGCGAGTTCATAGGCA
>JANYGD010000099.1 GCA_025359405.1 Methylotenera sp.
GAAAAATTGCTCACCACGGGCAACCCAGAGGCGGAAACCGACAAAAAATTGTTTGCTAAATTGGGCATACATTCAATTTAATGTTGGCTGCATTACAAACAGAACTAGACCAGCGCAAAGCAGATGGCTTGCTGCGTCAGAGGCGCCTTTTAGATTCGCCACAAGCAGAATATATCGTTGCAAATGATAAGAAATTTTTATCATTTTGTAGTAATGATTACTTGGGTTTAGCCAATCATCCAGCCTTAATCGCCGCCATGCAACAAGCGGCAGGTGATTCTGGCGTGGGTAGCGGTGCTTCAAATTTAATCACGGGTCATCATCGTTATCATGACGAGTTAGAAAAAAAGCTGGCGAAATTTGTAAACATGCCTGCCGCATTGCTGTTTTCAACAGGTTATATGGCCAATATTGGTGTGATTAGTGCGCTGATGGGGCGCAATGATGCGGTATTTGCCGATAAGCTTAATCATGCTTGCTTGAATGAAGGCGCGTATTTGTCGCGCGCGGAGTTTCATCGCTTTGCGCATAACGATGTTACCGCGTTGGAAAAACTGCTCAAAGCTAGCACCGCAAAATACAAACTCATCGCGGCAGATGCAGTGTTTAGTATGGATGGCGACATTGCGCCGATTCCTAAATATTTAGCGCTTTGCGAGCAATATGATGCCTATTTATATATTGACGATGCACATGGTTTTGGCGTGCTGGGAGAGCATGGAAAAGGCAGTTTGAGTTATTACAACTTAAAATCGCCGCGTATAATTTACATGGCAACGCTTGGCAAAGCAGCCGGTGTGGCTGGTGCATTTGTGGCGGGCGAGCAAGTGGTGATTGATTATCTTATTCAAAAAGCCAATAGTTATGTGTATAGCACGCCAGCGCCACCAGCGCTTTCTGCAACGCTTTCTGTTTCAGTGAGTCTGATAGAGCAGGGCGATAATTTACGTGTACATTTGCGGCATTTAATTGCCACGTTAAAGCAAAATTTAAAGCTAAAAAAATGGCAGTTAATGCCATCCATTACTGCGGTGCAGCCTTTAGTGATAGGTAGAAACCAAGCGGCTTTAGCGCTAAGTGAGTACTTGCAAAAACTGGGAATTTTGGTGCCAGCAATACGCCCGCCGACGGTGCCTGTGAACACGGCGCGATTAAGAATTTCACTTTCCGCAGCGCATTCAGAGCAAGATGTAATAAAATTAGCGCAAGCGTTAAACGAAGCAGAGAAGGTGATGAAATGAGTTGCCATGTAGAAGTAATCGGCCAAGGCCAGCCGCTAGTCATGATACACGGCTGGGGCATGCACAGCGGCGTCTGGCATCCATTAGTTAAACGCTTATCACAACACTACATTCTTTATTTGATCGATTTGCCAGGCATGGGCAACAGTCGACCGATTGAGCCTTATCATCTGCATGCGCTAGCGGATGAAGTGGCGCAAGTGATTCCTGGCGTTTCTGATGTTGTTGGTTGGTCACTTGGCGGTTTGGTGGCGCAACGCATCGCGCTTAATCAGCCTGATCGTATTCGGCGCTTGGTGTTGGTGAGCTCAACGCCACGTTTTGTGAGTAATGCAGATTGGCAGGCCGGTGTTGACCCAGCAAATTATAGTGCGTTTGCCGAGAATGTGAATCACGATTACAAAGCCGCTATTTTGCAATTTTTAACCTTGCAATGCATGAAATCTAACGATAGGCGTAGCATTATCAAGCAATTGCGCCAAAGTTTTGAAACCAAACCCACCCCCACGCAAAGCACGCTACAACGCGCTTTGCACATTTTGCTAGAGTCTGATTTACGCGAAGAAATCCCCACTATTCGCAAACCTACGCTGCTTATTCATGGCGATCGCGACACGATTACGCCAGTGCAGGCCGCGCATTGGATGATGCAGCAACTGCCGACTGGCTTTTTGCGTGTGTTGTCTGGTGCCGCGCACGCGCCATTTTTATCACATAGTGATCAATTTATAGAAGCACTTAATCAGTTTCTAGAACCACAAGTATGACGGATGAAAGCGTTGTTGATAATTATCGGCTAGATAAAGCGCGTGTGCGTGCTTCGTTTAACCGCGCTGCCGAAACTTACGATGCCGCAGCAGTGCTGCAAAAACAAGTACGCGAGGAAATGTTAAGTCGTTTAGACTTGGTAAAGATAGCTCCACAAGCCATACTGGATGCGGGTTGCGGCACAGGCCATGGTAGCTTTGGTTTGCAAAAGCGCTTTAGAAGTGCGCAGGTTTATTCACTCGATATTGCACTGGGAATGCTACAAAAAACCAATGCGCAACGGTCCATTTTAAGTAAGATTTTTGGCCATAAAAATCTTATCTGTGCAGATATTGAAAGCTTACCTGTGGCGAGCAGCAGCATGGGCTTGGTTTGGTCAAACTTGGCTTTACAGTGGTGCAACGATTTAGACGCTGCATTTGCTGAAGTCGCACGCGTGCTGCAGCCGGAATCCCTGTTTGTTTTTAGCACATTTGGGCCAGATACTTTAAAAGAATTGCGCACCGCTAGTAACAATGGTCACACACATGTCAGCCGATTTATCGATATGCATGACATTGGTGACGCACTCACGCGTGCTGGTTTTAGCGCACCAGTGCTGGATATAGAGCGCTACACGCTGACTTATGACGACGTAAAAAGTGTGATGAAAGACTTGAAAGCGATTGGCGCACATAACGCGACTTATGGTCGTGCGCGTGGTTTGCAGGGCAAAGGTTTTTTGCAAAATCTAACGCGACAATATGAGCAATTTCGCGCGCAAGGCAAACTTCCCGCGACGTTTGAAGTGATTTACGGGCATGCCTGGAAGCCAATATCCATTCGGGCAGAGCATAATGATGTTTCACCAATTACTTTCGTAAAACGTAAATGAAACAAGCATTTTTTATCACAGGCACCGATACAAATGTTGGTAAAACCTACGTCGCCTGCAAGCTTATTCAGCAATACGTAGAGCAAGGTTACAAAGTCATTGGTATGAAGCCTGTAGCGGCGGGATGCGAGCTTGTAGAGGGTAAGTGGGTAAACGAGGACGTGCTCAAACTGGAGCAAGCCAGCAACGTGTCAGCGCTGCGCGAATTAATCAATCCTTATAGTTTTAAAGAAGCCATTGCACCGCACATTGCCGCCGAAAAAGCAGGTGTTGAAATTAAAATCGAGGTGATCCAACAAGCGTTTGATGCGCTCGCAACCATGGCGGATATTGCGATTGTAGAAGGCGCAGGTGGTTTTTTAGTGCCGTTAAACGAGAAAGAATCGGTTGCGGATTTAGCTGCCGCACTGAATATTCCCATTATTTTGGTGGTTGGCATGAAACTGGGTTGCATCAATCATACATTACTAACTGTGGAAGCAATTAAAGCACGCAATTTAACGTTGCATGGCTGGGTAGCCAATCAAACTGAGCCTAGCATGCCTTGTTATGATGAAAATGTTGCGACAATCATACAAAAATTGCGTATGGATTGCTTGGCTAGCTACTTATATAGTTTGTGAGTGGAAATATATTCAATGATATTGTAGGGAACTAAATAGCGCTGACTGCGGCCTAGTTTGAGGTCATCTCGAATTTTTGTTGAAGATATATCTAGCGGCGTGATTTTCTGCATTTGGACGTAACCTGCTGTTTTGGTCGATAAATCTGAAATATTTTCGGTGTAATGATCATGCAGTAGCGTAGTCAATTCTTCTGGTAACTTGGGCTGGACGGCCAGGTTAGGTCTTTGTACTAATATGATGTGACAGTTATTGATTAACTCTTGCCAGCGATGCCAAGTGTTCAGTTTTACGAAAGCGTCGCTGCCCAAAATCAAGCAAAGTGCAACATTCTCACCTAGCTCTTCTCGCAATGAAATAAGTGTATCAATGGTATATGAGGCGCCAGTGCGCTCGAGTTCACGTGTATCCAGCTTAAATAAAGGGTTGTTGCTAATTGCTAATTCCACCATTGCTGCGCGCTGTCCAGGAGAAACCTCGGGTGTAGGTTTGTGTGGCGGGGTAGCAGCAGGAATAAATCGTACTTCGTCAAAACCAAGTACATCTGCTAGCTCTTGCGCCATACGCAAATGCCCATAGTGAATGGGGTTGAATGTACCGCCCAGTATGCCAATTAGCTTAATCATTTTTGGTGACGGCGATAGTAGAATAAAAAAATCAAGCCGGCCACGTTGGGAAACCAAATGTACCAATGCGACCAAGGAATGCCGTCCACTTTAAAATCCGAAATCGGCCAGAACATGGGTGTAGGGAAATATTTGAACGAATGGAAAGGAAAATCCATCACAATATGAAATGGCCAGGCCAGCATGGCAAAAGCAATGGGCTTACACCACAATGCAACCAAACCGATGATAGGCAAGCAAATCACAAAACTATGTCCTAAAGAATAGTTAATAATAAGCCAGCTTGGGATGGCTGCCATGGGCGGCGGCCCGGGGTGCCAATCGCCTTGTATGATATGTATAAAGATGAATGCACCGAATGAAATTAAATCTGGCATTGCGCCAAAAAATATAGCCAACGCTGCGTAGCGTCTGTAGCCAAACAGGCCGTAGCCCCAAAGCGCGTGGCTGAGCGTATCCAAAACTTAGGCTCTTACTTGCCCGTCGCCCAGCACGATATATTTGAGCGACGTTAAGCCTTCCAAGCCAACAGGACCGCGTGCATGCAGCTTATCGGTTGAGATGCCAATTTCAGCACCCAAACCATATTCAAAGCCATCGGCGAACCTTGTCGAAGCGTTGACCATGACCGAGCTGGAATCGACTTCACGCAAAAATTTGCGTGCATTGGTGTAGTTTTCCGTCACAATTGCGTCGGTGTGCTGCGATGAGTATTGGTTGATGTGCGCAATCGCTTCATCTACACCGCTCACCACTTTGCACGAGATAATCGCTGCCAAATATTCGGTATAATAATCCTCTTCGGTCGCCGCTTTGGCTTGTTTCACCAGCGCGCAAGTTTCTGCACAGCCGCGAATTTCAATGCCGTATTTAGTCAACATGTCTGCCAGTTTTGGCAACATAGCCTTGGCGACAGAACGTGCAATTAAAAGGGACTCAGCCGTATTACAAGTACCTAAACGCTGTGCCTTGCTGTTTTCTAAAATGGCCAAGGCTTTCGTCAAATCGGCTTCATCGTCAATATACACGTGACAATTGCCATCCAGATGTTTGATGACGGGAATGCGTGCGTCGTTGCTGATACGCTCAATCAGGCCTTTGCCACCGCGTGGCACGATGACATCAACGTATTCTTTCATTGTAATCAATTCGCCCACAGCGGCGCGGTCAGTCGTCTCAATCACTTGCACGGCAGATTTTGGTAATCCCGCCTTTTCTAAACCTTCATGCACTAGTTTTGCCAAGGCTTGATTGCAATGAATCGCCTCAGAACCGCCGCGTAATATAGTCGCGTTGCCAGATTTAATGCACAGTCCAGCCGCGTCAATAGTCACGTTTGGACGTGCTTCGTAGATGATGCCAATGACGCCTAAAGGTACGCGCATCTGCCCGATTTGTATGCCCGAAGGGCGATATTTGAAGTTACTCATCTCGCCGATTGGGTCTGGCAATGCTACAATTTGCTGCAAACCTTCTGCCATGGCATTGATAGATTTTTCGGTGAGCGTGAGTCTATCCAGCATGGCAGCATCTAAACCATTCGCTTTTGCTGCGCCTACATCTTGCTTGTTGGCAGCCAGCAGCACAGCTTTATCACGCAGAATCGTCTCAGCAATATAGCTAAGCGCTTGATTTTTGGTGTTGGCGTCAGCCGCAGCCATCACGCGCGAGGCTTTGCGCGCCGCCACACCCACTTTTTGCATATAATCTTTAATGTCCATAGCCTATATTATACGTGCTTCTTAGCGTCCACGCACTTTGGCCAGCCCAAAGCACAACCTCGAAAGCTCCAACCACGCATCGCCTTGCATCACGCCTTTGGCGGTTTTGTCGATATCACATAGTTTTTGCAATGCAGCTTCCAGCTGGCGCAGGCTAAGTCTTGCCAATGCGCGTTTTACTAATGATTGCCTATCGCCATAAATGCGTGCATTGGTCATGGCATTCATCACGTTTTCGCCGCGCGCTTCGGCCTGTTTAATACGCACCAAAGGCCGTAGCACCCACATCAGTGGATTCATTACCGCCACTGCATTCTCACCTTCATCTTGCAAGCCTTGCAGAATGCGCGAAGTGCGCTCAGTATCGCCCGCCAATACTGCCTCGCCCAGCTGAAACGCATCGTAGCGCGAAACATTTAACACGGCCTCACGCACCGCATCAGCGCTGATTTCACCTGCGGGGTAAAGCAGCGCCAATTTTTGAATTTCTTGATGCGCAGCCAATAAGTTGCCTTCTACTTGATGCGCAATAAACGCTAATGACGCTGCATCTGTAGTTTGATTTTGTGCGGCAAGTCTAGCCGAAAGCCACTGTGGAAGCTGGTTCGACGCGATTTCTTTCAATTCAATTAATGTGCTGGCACTTTGCAAGGCATTAAACCAAGCGCTATTTTTGGCTTCGCGCTCTAAGCTAGGTAGCACGATTATTGTGGTGGTATCGGGGATTGCATTGGCTGCAAGCTCTGTTAGAGCTTTGCCGCCATCCACGCCTGGCTTGCCGCTGGGAATATAGACTTCTAAAATGCGCAGGGAAGAAAATAGCGATAGTGATTGTGCAAACTGGTTGATTTGTTGCCAATTAAAATTGCGTTCTACAATAAAGCTGCTGCGTTCATCTGCCCCTGCTAGGCGTGCGACTTGGCGTATGGCGTCTAAACATTCCGATTGGGCGAGCGGTTCATCACCCACTAACACGTAAAGCGAGGAGAGGGATTTTTGTAAATGTTGTTTAAGCTGGTGAGATTCTAAGCGCATGCTTAGTTTGGTTTTTTAAGCGCGGCTAGCCTGCGCATTAAACTGCTAATGACATCGCTTTGCATATTCTCGTTTAAGTGTTTTTCTTCATCTTGTTTGGCCAGCAAATTCGCATCGCTGTACGAGAAGTCGCGCCGCGCTTCAACCGTTTGCACTTGGCTCCAAAGCGGTGCCTCTGCTGCCTTAGTGCGGTAATGCACGCGGTAAAAAAGCTCAAATTCATTAACAGTACCTGCACCAGCTAAAGATAAAATGCGTTTTTCGCTTTCTTCACCGACCATTTCGAGTAAGAGTTCGGCATTTTCGCTGCTATCAAGCACTTTAACGCCGTTGGTATTGAGCGTTTTTTTAAGGTTTTTTGAGATCACTAGCGTGTTGCCCTGAATAAATATGCTGCTAAAAGAAAAATCTTCCGCGTCACGCATATGAAAACCACAGCTAGCTAAGCTAATGATTAAAAACATAAAAAACAAGGTGCGAAGCTGGATTTTCAACATTTATCCTATGACGACATTGACCAATTTATTTGGCACAACAATGATTTTACGCACAGTTGCGCCATCTATCAAAAACTTTGTGACAAATGTTTGTTCGAGTGTCATTTTTTCAATTGATTCTTTACTTATTTCACGTGGTACAGTTAAGTTACCGCGCAGTTTTCCGTTCACTTGCACCACATATTCTATCGTGTCCTGCACCATGGCCGCTTCGTCTGCAATTGGCCAGCCAGCATTCAAAATGTCGCCACTGTAACCGAGCTCTCTCCATAATGCGTGAGTCATGTGTGGTGCTATTGGGTAAAGTATGCGAAGTAAGAAAGAGAAACCTTCTGCACAAATGTAGCTAGTTGCCATTGAACCATGCAGAACGACATCTTCACCAAGTTCCGATTCTAGAGCGCCTGGCAGACAATCAAAAGCATTTAACATTTTCATACACGCAGACGCAACAGTGTTAAATTGATGTCTATCAATATCAAAGTTAGCTTGTTTAAGAACACTATGAATTTCTCTACGGAGATTTTTGTGTTCATCAGGAACTTTGTTCCAGTCAACATGATTCTTGAAAATGTGATTTTGGCCGATTTCAATAAATGCCTTGTATTCAACAGCGGCAGCCCATAGACGTTTTAAAAAGCGGTGTGCACCTTGCACGCCAGTGTCAGACCATTCCAAGCTTTGCTCGGGCGGCGAGGCGAACATCATGAAAAGTCGCGCCGTATCAGCTCCGTAAGTATCAATCAGAGCCTGCGGATCAACGGTATTGCCTTTCGATTTGCTCATTTTAGAGCCATCTTTTAGTACCATGCCTTGCGTTAATAAGTTGGTGAACGGTTCATTGTTTTTAATCAGACCAACATCACGCATCAATTTGTTAAAGAACCGTGCATATAACAAATGCAGAATCGCATGCTCAATACCGCCTACATATTGGTCAACCGGTAACCAGTAATTGGCGCGCTCGTCGACCATTGCGGTGTTGCAATCAAAGCTGGCATAACGCGCGAAATACCACGATGATTCAAAAAATGTATCCAATGTATCGGTTTCACGCGTCGCTTTGCCGCCACAAGTGGGGCAAGTGGTTTCGTAAAAACTAGGGTCTTTTTTAATCGGTGAACCAACACCATCCATTTTTACATTTTCTGGCAATACCACTGGCAATTGTTCTAATGGCACCGGTACTTCACCACAGCTTGGGCAATGCACGATAGGAATCGGGCAACCCCAGTAACGCTGGCGCGAAACACCCCAGTCGCGTAAACGATATTGAGTACGTTTTTTGCCAAGGTTTTTGGCTTCTAAATCTACTGCAATAGTATCAAACGCGTCTTGAAAATTGAGTCCATCGTACTTGCCAGAGTTAATTAGAGTCCCTTTTTCCGTAGTGCAATATTCACTCCTGATTAAATCAAGACCGCGCAGAAGACTATCTTTTAAAGGGGCTAGTTCGATCAATTCTGGATCTTGTGACTGGTTTTGTAAATCAGCAAGTTGCTGTTCATAGCTGGTTTCAGTATCAGATTTGATAACTTTTATTGAGCGTAAGCTTTTTTGTAAGGCAAATTCGGAATCGCGTTCATCATGCGCAGGCACGGCCATTACAGCGCCTTCACCGTAGCTTGCCAATACATAGTTAGCCACCCACACTGGCAATTGCTCACCATTTAATGGATGCGTGACAAATAAACCAGTTGGCATGCCTTTTTTCTCAGCCGTTGCTACATCCGCTTCAGCAACGCTACCGCGTTTACATTCAGCGATAAATTCAGCCAATTTTGGATTATTTTGCGCGGCTAAAGTTGCAAGCGCATGCTCTGCAGCTACTGCCACATAAGTCGCGCCCATCAAGGTATCCGGGCGAGTGGTATAGACTTTGAGGTTGCCTTTTTGGCCGACAATAGGAAACTCCACTTCGCAACCGTAGCTTTTGCCTATCCAGTTGCGTTGCATGGTTTTGACTTGCTCTGGCCAGCCATCAAGCTTGTCTAAATCATTTAAAAGCTCTTCGGCATAAGAGGTGATTTTCATGAAATATTGTGGAATATCGCGCTTTTCTACCAGTGCACCACTACGCCAGCCGCGCCCATCAATCACTTGTTCATTGGCTAAAACCGTACTATCGACAGGGTCCCAATTCACTGTCGCGGTTTTTTTGTAGATGAGGCCTTTTTTGAATAGCTCTGTAAATAGCCACTGTTCCCATTTGTAATACTCAGGTTTACAAGTCGCAATCTCACGATTCCAATCCACCGCTAAACCCAGTTGTTTCAACTGCGTTTTCATGTGTTCGATATTTTCATACGTCCACTTAGCAGGCGCGGTTTTATTGGCAATGGCGGCATTTTCTGCAGGCAAACCAAATGCGTCCCAACCCATCGGCTGCATGACGTTATAGCCACGCATGTGATGGTAACGGCTTAGCACGTCGCCAATGGTGTAGTTGCGTACATGCCCCATGTGCAAACGGCCAGATGGGTAAGGAAACATCGATAAACAATAATATTTTGGTTTATTGCTGGTTTCAGATGCGGCAAATGTCTTATTGGTATTCCAATATTGTTGCGCCTGTTGTTCGATTTCTTTGAAAGGATATTGCTGCTGCATGGCTGTGCGTGTGTTGTTAGTTAAAACGAGATTATACTTGAAGCATGCTCAGTTTGCTTAGCGTGCCCCAAACGCGAATTGCGCTAATCGGCTTGCGTTGTGGGTAGCGTATTGTTTGTTGCTAACCATTGTTCGCGATTTAAAATCGTAACGGTAATGCCCTTATAAGCCTGCATAAACTCGACTTGCTGCGCATTAATTGGCTTATCGCGTTTAAAGTATTCAACAATGCGCCCGTTGGGAT
>JANYGD010000103.1 GCA_025359405.1 Methylotenera sp.
AAAATGCTGCAAAGTGAAGGCACAGAATTAAGCAACATGGCCTTGCTTTACCGCAGCAATGCGCAATCGCGCATACTCGAACACGCGCTATTTTCGGCAAATTTACCGTATAGAGTTTATGGCGGCTTGCGCTTTTTTGAGCGTGCCGAAATCAAGCACGCACTAGCTTATATGCGCTTGATTGCCAACGCCAACGATGACACGGCCCTGCTACGTGTGATTAATTTCCCTGCCCGTGGCATTGGTGCGCGTAGTTTAGAACAGCTGCAAGAAGGTGCGCGCCAAAACGATTGTAGCTTGTGGCAAGCTGCAATCAATAAAGTAGGCAATGGCAAGGCAGGTGGCAAAGGTATTGAAGGCTTTGTTGCACTTATTCGCGAAATGATAGACCAAGCTTATGGCATTACTTTGGCAGAAGTCGCTGAACTTGCGACCACATTATCTGGCTTAAAAACTCATTACCAAAATGACCGTGAAGGTGAAGACCGTATTGAAAACTTGGAAGAGTTGGTGACAGCCGCGGTGGCGTTTAGCAACCAAGATTTTGGCAACCACAACAATGTGGATGGCGATAGTGAGCATGATTTAATGGCGCAATTTTTAACCCACGCCAGCCTTGAGGCGGGCGACCACCAAGCCACGGTGGGCTATGATGCATTGCAACTGATGACAGTACATGCCGCCAAAGGCTTAGAATTTAAAGCCGTGTTTATTAGCGGGCTTGAAGAAGGCCTGTGCCCGCACGAGCAAAGCTTAAGCGAAAATAATGGCTTAGAAGAAGAGCGACGCTTGATGTATGTGGCTGTAACCCGCGCCAAACAAAGGCTTTACCTAAGCCATGCACAAAGCCGCATGTTGCATGGGCAGGTGCGTTACGGCATTCCATCGCGCTTTTTGGATGAAATTCCCGAAGCATTATTGAAGCGCTTAAACACAAAACCTACGCCTAGGCCGTCTGGCCTTCCTGTGTTTATTACCAATACCGAGCACACACAAGCGCAAAGCAAAGCCAGTGCTTATCCCTTTAAAATCGGACAGGGCGTGCGACATGCTAAGTTTGGCGAAGGCGTGGTGGTGAGCTACGAAGGCAATGCAAGCAACTTGGTGATTAAAATTAACTTCGGCCGCCAAGGCTTGAAAACGCTGGCGATGGAATACGCCAAACTGGAGAAAATGTAGACTTTAGGCTGCTCTAAACACATCCCGATAGCTCACGTATTGAAACGCTAGCATGAGTGCGGTGGCTAGAAGCAAACAGCTGAACACTACCAGTGACATGAGCATTTGACCTAGCACTGGCACCATACCGCTGATTAAACCAGCAACAATGCCCACGCCCAACATCAGCGCCACAATGCCAAGCGTCATCAATAACCATGCGGTTCCTAAGGCAATTATATATTGCAAGGAACCCGCAATACTCGATTTAACAGCTTTCGCCAAGCCGTAATTGTTAAACGCGATGAGCATGGGCGCAAACCAAGTCGCCATCATGAGCGGGATTAATAACAAAATCATTTTTAACAACACTGGAAATATTTTTTGCAGCAAGGTCATCATTTGTGATTCGGTCATGTCGCTTTTATTTTGCGCCAGCGCGGTCAAGCCCTGTAAATCACTATTCAGCACAAAACTTATTAGCGCACCATATAGCAAACATGTACCTCCCAGAGCCATTAAGGTTAACATTTTTGGCTTAATATTGTTGAATATCTCGCTCAAATTCTGTTGTTTTTTCATGTCGGCATTGCGATAAAGCGCAATGGCAATTGCCAAAAAAACTGGCCAGATCAGAATGCTGAAAAATGCCAAAAACTCTAAACCGCCAATCGACGGTATCATCATAAACAAGGTCACATATGCCAGCCCTAGCAACAGCCATTTGTGCGGCGCAGTTTTAAATAAAGTCACACTTTCGGTCACCCAACTAATGCCGATTTTGGTGCGTGAATCGTGAATTGCCATGTTTTAAAAAATCCTTATTAATGTGCCAATTGTTGCAATTGAATGCGATGCTGCAAAATACGTTTGAAATGATTTGGGTCTTTGGCATGCGTCAGTTCGCCCGTCGCTGGATAGTAAAAATCAAACAATCGTGACAACCAAAACCGCAAAGCTGCACACCTTAAAAGCGCATGCCAGCTTAAGCACTCCGCCTCTGTAAATGGCCGCAGTGCTTGATAAGCGCTTAAAAATGCATTTAACTTTTCGTCGTCAAAACTACCATCTACAAGCACGCACCAATCGTTCACCGCAATCGCCACGTCGTAGGCCAGGTTATCGTCACAAGCATAGTAAAAATCGATAAAACCACCTAATTTTTCACCATCAAATAGCACATTATCGCGAAACAAATCGCCATGAACAACGCCATGGGGCAAGGAAGCTAACTTAAGTGTGTTTTGATAGTCTAGTTCGGTTTTTAGCAACAATTGTTCTTCTGAAGTGAGTTTTAGCAACACTTGTTGTGCAGTCACATCACGCCAATCAGCACCAAGTTGATTGTGTGATTTCCTAGTAAAATCACGCCCTGCAATATGCATCTGCGCCAGCGCTTTAGCCACTTGTGCGCATTGTGCAGCATTAGGTGTATCCGTATCGCTGCCTTTTAAACAGCTTATCATGAGCGCTGGTTTGCCTTTTAGCACATGCAAGGCCAGACCGTTTTTATCTGCGATAGGCGTCGGGCAAGGCACACCATGCTTGGCTAAGTGCGTCATTAAATCGACAAAATAAGGTAATTCTTCTAGCTTATTTCTCTCAAAAATTGTGAGCACATAGCGATTATTTTGAGTAATCACAAAATAATTGGTATTGGTAATGCCCGCCGCAACGCCGCGCAGTTCTATGATTTCGCCAATGGCAAAATCGCGCAACCAAGCGCGCACTTCTTCTAAAGTTAAGGTGGTAAAAACAGACATAATGCTCTAAAAATTGATTAAGAGGGCAGCGCCCTCTTATTACTTAGAATCTAAAAATTACCCATTTTGGGATACTCAATGGCTGAACCGGTCCCGTATTCACCCAGCCGCCATCTTGGTCCTCTTTATGCAAATAATAAGGCACACCATGCTCTGGGGTCACTTTCATCATATACAGTTCGCCATGAATGCGATATTCCTCAACGGTTTCTGCACCTTTTTTACGAATGGTAATTTGCGGCTCATCCAGTGGTTCGCCATCAATAATTTTTGGCGGCGGAGGCACGTCTTCAAGCGGTTCTGAATTAGCTGGAGAATTAGCTGCCAACACATAATGTGGCAACAACAATGTGGCCATCACACACAGCAGCAAAGCAGATAATTTCAGTTTTTGCATCTTGCTCTCACAGTAATCATTTAGTAAATCATTCTAACAAAAAGCGCATTAAAACGCTCATTGTCTTTAAATAAAAGCTACAAATAAAGCTGAATTCTCTCTTCTTCTGCAGATAGCTTGAATCCACGCATTTCGTAATGCTTGAATATTGCCTCTACCACCATAGCGGGATCATCAATCACCTGAATCAAATCAAGGTCTTCGGCTGAAATCATACCTTCATCCACCAATGTGGTTTTAATCCAATCTACCAAGCCGCCCCAAAAAGACTCACACACCAAAATAATCGGTATTTTGAGCGTTTTACCCGTTTGCACCAGCGTAATCGCTTCCATCACCTCATCTAAAGTACCAAAACCCCCTGGCATCACCACATACGCACTCGCATATTTCACAAACATTACTTTGCGCATAAAAAAGTGGTGAAAAGTTTGACTGATGTCTTGATACGAATTATTTGTTTGCTCATGTGGCAACTCAATATTTAAGCCAATACTTGGCGATTTTCCAGCAAAAGCGCCTTTATTAGCCGCCTCCATAATGCCTGGTCCGCCGCCAGAAATTACGCTGAAACCCGCATCAGATAACCGCCTAGCAATCTCTTCTGTAAGCTTATAATAAGGATGACTTGGCTCGGTACGTGCGCTACCAAAAATAGAAACGGCGGGTGTAATTTCTTTAAGCCGTTCCGTAGCATCCACAAACTCTGCCATAATCTCGAATGCATGCCATGCTTCATGCGCAGTATGATGACGACCTTGCACATCTGGGTCGATGATTTTTGGAATTTTTTTTGCAGCAGACATAATTTAGGTACCCAAAGTATATGAAAACGTTGTTGTTAGTGGATGGCTCATCTTATTTGTACCGCGCATTCCACGCTCTGCCCGATTTGCGCAACAAGCAAAATGAGCCAACTGGCGCCATTTACGGCGTGCTCAATATGCTACGCCGTTTGCACAAAGATTACCCCAGCGATTATAGCGCGTGTGTGTTCGATGCCAAAGGCAAAACCTTCCGCGACGATATTTACCCTGAATATAAAGCCAATCGCACCAGCATGCCAGACGATTTGCGTGTGCAAATAGAACCGCTATTTGAAGCGATTAAGGCCATGGGCTGGCCGTTGATTGTAGAAAATGGCGTGGAAGCCGACGATGTGATTGGCGCGCTGGCTAAGCAAGCAGAACGCGACGGCATGCGCGCCATCATCTCCACTGGCGATAAAGATATTTCGCAATTGGTCAACGCGCACATCACCGTGGTAAACACCATGCGCGATGCCTTTAGAAGAACCGATGAGGTACTGGATATTGCAGGCGTGGAGAACAAATTTGGCATTCCACCCAGCTTGATGATTGATTATTTGATGCTGATTGGCGACACCTCGGATAACGTGCCAGGCGTAGAAAAAGTCGGCCCGAAAACGGCGGTGAAATGGCTGAGAGAATACGGTTCGCTACAAAATATTATCGCGCATGCGGACGAAATCACAGGCGTGGTGGGCGAAAACTTACGCAAAGCGCTGCCTTGGCTGGAAGTCTCGCGCGAGCTGATTACTATTCGCTGCGATGTTGGCATTCAGGAAAGCTTGACTGACCTTGCGCCACAACCGCAAGACAAAGCCAAACTTGCCGAAATTTACGAGCGCATGGAATTCAAAACTTGGCGGCGTGAATTGGATAATAATCAACCCGAGAATAACGCAAAAACACCTGCCCTGCAAGCCAGTATTAATGCGCCTTCTGGAGCACCTTCTACACAGAATATTCAAGCAGAATTATCAACGATTGACTACAAACCCAACACCAGCCGCAATTTTGAAACAATTTTAAGCAATGAACAGTTAGATAATTGGCTAGAGAAACTGAGTAAAGCCGAGCTGATTTGCTTTGATACCGAAACCACGTCATTAGAACCGATGCTCGCCAAAATTGTCGGTATGTCGTTTTCTGTCGAAGCTGGTAGCGCCGCGTATTTGCCGCTTAAGCACGATTATTTTGATGCGCCGGACCAGCTAAATTTTGCTGAAACTTTGGCGAAAATGAAGCCGATTCTTGAAAACAAATCCATCAAAAAAGTTGGCCAAAATCTTAAATATGATCAACACGTGCTAGCCAATCACGGCATACAACTCAACGGGATTGCGCATGACACCATGCTGCAATCTTACGTGTTCGAATCGCACAAAACACACGGCATGGATGCACTTGCAGAGCGGCATCTTGGGTTGCAAACCATCCATTTTGAGGACGTGGCCGGTAAAGGCGCAAAATCTGTTGGCTTTAACCAAGTGACGGTAGAAGTGGCAAGTGAATACGCAGCGGAAGACGCTGATATTACCTTGCAACTACATATGGCAATGTATCCGCAAATTGCCGCAGATGCCAAGCTGGAATTCATTTACAGCCAAATTGAGATGCCAGTTTCTAACATTTTATTCACCATTGAGCGCAACGGCGTACTGATAGACGCCAATATGCTCAACCGTCAAAGTAATGAAATTGGCCTAAAGCTAATCGCGCTAGAAACCCAAGCTTACGAACTAGCTGGGCAACCTTTTAATTTGGCTTCGCCCAAACAATTGCAAGAAATTTTGTTCGATAAACTCGGCATCAAACCGACCAAGAAAACGCCTTCTGGCGCACCTTCTACAGACGAAGACGTGCTGCAAGAGCTCGCGCTGGATCATCCACTGCCAAAAGTGTTATTGGAATATCGTGGGCTTGCCAAGCTAAAATCCACCTACACCGACAAACTACCCAAAATGGTTAACACGAGTACAGGCCGTGTGCATACGAGTTATAACCAAGCGGTGGCGATTACAGGACGTCTGGCAAGTAGTGACCCCAATTTGCAGAACATCCCTGTGCGCACACAAGAAGGTCGACGCATTCGCGAGGCCTTTATCGCGCCGCAAGGCAGCCACATTGTGTCTGCGGACTATTCACAAATCGAGCTGCGCATCATGGCGCATTTGTCACAAGACGCAGGCATGCTCGCAGCCTTTGCCAATAACGAAGATATCCACCGCGCCACCGCAGCGGAAGTATTTGGGGTTGAAAAAGAAGCGGTCGATAGTGAACAGCGCAGATACGCAAAAGTCATCAACTTCGGTTTAATTTACGGCATGAGTGCCTTCGGTCTCGCGCAAAACTTGAATATCGAACGCAAAGACGCAGCCAGCTATATCGAGCGCTACTTTGCGCGTTACCCTGGGGTGCGCGCCTATATGGACAACACGCGTGCACTTGCCAAACAACAAGGCTATGTCGAAACCTATTTTGGACGCAGACTTTGGGTGCCCAGCATCAACAGCGCCAATGCCATGCAGCGCGCAGGTGCCGAACGCGCCGCCATCAACGCCCCCATGCAAGGCACCGCAGCCGACCTCATCAAGCTCGCCATGATTGCGGTGCAAAATTGGCTAGTGAGTGAACGCTTACAGTCTAAATTGATTATGCAGGTACACGATGAACTGGTGCTGGAAGTGCCAGAAAACGAACTGGAATTGGTGAAACAGAAACTGCCGGAACTGATGCAGAATGTAGCTAAGTTAGACGTACCGCTGCTAGCCGAAGTAGGTGTGGGGAGTAATTGGGAAGGGGCGCATTAAGTTTATGCTACCTAAGTATTTAATTGTAATCAAAAATTGTTGTATAGTATCCTAACTAAAAACTCAAAAAATAAAAAATGTCACAGCTATTTCCTGTAAAAGTTAAACATACAATCCCATCGCCATTTTCTAGCGCTGATGTCAAAGAGTTTGCAATTGGCGAAGATGGCATGGACTATGCAGTTAAAAGTGGTCAAATTGCTGCGTGTGAGGCTTTATGCTACAAAGCTTTCGCTGCCTGTAGCATAGCTGTACCTCAAAATGCTATTTTAGAAATGCTGGATGGCTCGACGGCATTCGGGTCTAGAATAATTATAGACAAAAGCTATGATGTCGCTAGCCCAGCAGAAAAGTTACAATGGTTTCGAGATTGCGGTGCAATTATGAGTTCAATTTGCGGTCTAGATCATATGTTGGCTAATGAAGATCGTCATCAAAACAATTTTTTGTATCTAACAGGCTTAAATGACCGTAAAACCTGTATGGCGATAGATTTTTCAAGAGCACTTTTGTACAGAGGTTGGCCGTTGGCAGAAATTTGGACTTTCCCAAACCACACAACAAATATGGTGATTGCTAAGAAAAATATTGGTACTTGGGATGTCGCAGCGGCAACACAATCATTACTCACTTTGTCGTCAATTAAGAAAACAACTTGGGAATCTTGGGTTAATGATTTGCCAACGGGGTGGTTAGATGTTTCAGAACGTACTAAGTTAATTGATTGGTGGGACTCGGGTGAGTTTCAATCTCGAATACAAAAATGTATGATAGCAGTCCAATGAGCGAAAAAAAATTTGATTATCTAATTCTTCGAGCAAGTCCAGACCCTATTAGATCTGAAAGTCTAAATGCAGGTGTGGTGGTTTTTGATGCTCAAAATACGGTCGTATTAGTTGATACAAGCAAAAGAAGATTGCCTGCACTTCATCCTGATTTAGGCCGAATTGACTTTTCGGAATGGGCTGAGAAAGTTCAGGACGAACTTAGGTCACATCCTCAAGAAATGCAAATGACAATCTTGCAAATTCTTTCAAGCCCCCTAATATGTGATCGTAATATTGGAATAACAACTGGTGAAGGTGCCTTAGAACAAGCCCAATATTTATTTAAAAGATTAGTTGAAAGGCAATCAGCCACCCTATCACTACCCAAAAATAGAATAATCAAACAATCAAAATTAGCGAAAGAGCTTAAAGATTGGTTTAAGTCATCAAAGGTTTTTTCTAATAAAATTGAAGGACTTAGCAGAAACTTGGTCGTAGAAAACTATCCTGTAGACCCAGCTTCTGATTTATATGCTGATTTTGCACTACAAAATGGAAAATTACATATTATTGAAACTCTTGACCTCCGTAATATTGATCATTTGACTCCATCTATTCGTGGAAATGCGGCAATTAAAGGATTTACTCTTAATGAAGTTGGTGAAAACTCGAACGCTATTGCTATTATTAGTGCTAGCGATTATTCGGTCGCTAGACCAGCTATTTCTATGATTAGCAAATTCGCTGATGAGGTCTATGACCTTTCTACGATAGATGGTCGCCAAAGTCTTTCACAGTTCATAGCAAAATCACTTCACAAGCCAGACTTAAATCTGAATCTACGCATCAACTAGATAGGTAATATTTACTTACCAATAGTTAACTTTCCAGTTAGTTTCATAATGCAAACCTTCGGCATTTACATCATAGGCGACGAAATCCTCTCTGGTAAGCGCCAAGATGCGCCTTTACAGTTTGTGATTCAAGCGCTTAGCAAGCGTGGTTTGCAGTTGAGCTGGGCAAACTATTTGGGCGATGTTCCAAAGCAGATTACAGCATCGCTTAAGGCGAGTATGACGCGCGGCGATATCGTATTCAGCTTTGGCGGCATCGGTGCAACGCCAGACGACTATACACGTCAATGCGCGACCAGGAGAATTTAGAAAATCCGTGTAAACAAGTCATGATTTGGTTAAGTCACTTAGCGCAACTGACTGCACCTAAAATTTAAGCAGAAACACCATTTAAGAGTGTTAAGAAAATGCAATTGCGTATAAAATAGGCAACTTTCCACAGTAAAATAAAAAGCATTCATGCAAATCGGCAATCACATTTTGAAAAACAACTTGGTCGTTGCGCCTATGGCTGGCGTAACGGATAGGCCTTTCCGCCAGTTGTGCAAAAAAATGGGCGCAGGATTAGCCGTTTCTGAAATGGTGACCTCAAATTCGCTACTTTACGGTAGTGAGAAAACGCGCCGCCGCGCGAATCACGAAGGTGAAGTTGACCCAATCTCGGTGCAAATCGCCGGCGCCGACCCAAAAATGATGGCAAAAGCGGCTAAATACAATGTGGATAACGGTGCACAGATTATCGACATCAACATGGGTTGCCCGGCAAAAAAAATCTGTAATGTAATGGCAGGTAGCGCACTGTTAAAAGACGAACCACTGGTTTCGCAAATTCTCAAAGCGGTTGTAGGCGCGGTGGATGTGCCTGTGACTTTGAAAATTCGCACCGGTTGGGATAAAGAAAATCGCAATGCGGTACAAATCGCCAAGATGGCCGAGGATATTGGCGTGCAGGCGCTTGCCATGCACGGACGGACGCGCGCTTGCCTTTACAATGGCGATGCGGAATACGATACGATTGCCGCAGTGAAGCAAGCGGTGAAAATTCCATTAATGGCCAATGGCGACATCACCACACCGGAAAAAGCCAAATACGTGCTGGATTACACGGGTGCAGATGCCGTGATGATAGGTCGCGCCGCGCAAGGCAGGCCGTGGATATTCCGTGAGATTGAACATTATTTAAAAACCGGCACGCATTTATTGCCGCCGACCGTGGAAGAAATCCATAGCGTGATGCTGGAACATATCAACGATTTATACGGTTTTTATGGCGATTTAGCTGGCATGCGCGTGGCGCGCAAGCATATCTCGTGGTACACCAGAGGTTTAGCTGGCTCGTCCAACTTTAGGCACAACATGAATACGCTGCAAACCATCCCTTTGCAACAGCAAGCCATTAACGACTTTTTTGCCGAGCTAAAAACTAAAAATGAACGTTTGGTTTATACCGAAGAAGTTGCTGAAGAAGCAGAGGCATTGGCGGCATAATGGCAAACGAACTCGCTGACTGCGTTAAAAAATCGCTTGATGAATATTTCAAACATTTAGACGGCCAGCCGCCGCACGCAATATACGACATGGTGCTAGGTTGCATAGAAAAGCCAATGCTGGAATACATATTAAACAAAGTCGGTGGCAATCAAAGCAAAACGGCTGAAATACTGGGTCTAAACCGAAATACCTTGCGCAAAAAAATGGCGCAATACAACCTAAATTAATTTTCTTAGCGTAAAAGAGTTTTCATGGCTGTGATTAAAAGAGCATTGATTAGCGTCTCCGATAAAACAGGAATTATCGAACTCGTGACCTCACTCAATCAACTCAACATTGAAATTCTCTCTACTGGCGGCACCGCTAAATTATTACGTGACAACAACATCACAGTGACCGAAGTGGGCAACTACACAGGCTTCCCCGAGATGTTAGACGGTCGCGTCAAAACACTGCATCCCAAGGTGCATGGCGGGCTGCTGGGCAGGCGGGATTTACCTGAGCACATTGCCGCGATGCAATCTGCCAACATTCCAAATATTGATTTGCTAGTGGTAAATTTATACCCTTTTGAGGCGACCGTGGCCAAGCCCAATTGCACGCTGGAAGACGCGATCGAAAACATTGATATTGGTGGCCCTGCCATGGTACGCTCCGCCGCAAAAAACTGGAAAGATGTGGCAGTTTTAACCGATTATGCTCAATATACTGATTTTTTAACCGAGCTGCAAGCCAATAACGGCGCGGTCTCTAGCGATACGCGTTTTAAACTTTCTGTAGCTGCATTTAATCGCATTAGCAATTACGATGGCGCGATTAGCGACTACTTATCTAGCTTTAATGCAGATGGCTCACGTAGCGAGTTCCCTGCACAAATGAATAGCCGCTTTGTGAAAGTGCAAGATTTGCGCTACGGCGAAAACCCGCACCAGAGTGCTGCGTTTTATCGCGATTTATGCCCAGCGCCTGGCTCGCTAGTGACTGCGCAGCAACTGCAAGGCAAAGAATTAAGCTATAACAATATCGCCGATGCAGATGCCGCTTGGGAGTGTGTGAAAAGTTTTGACACTACAGTGTGCGTGATTGTTAAACATGCCAATCCATGCGGCGTAGCGCTAGGCAAAGACACGCTGGAAGCTTATAACAAAGCCTTTCAAACTGACCCTACAAGTGCTTTCGGCGGCATTATCGCCTTTAATGTAACGGTAGACAAAGCCGCTGCGGAAGCGGTATCTAAACAGTTTGTAGAAGTGCTGATTGCGCCTGATTATACGAAAGAGGCTTTAGCTTTATTTGCAGCGAAAGCGAATGTGCGCGTGCTTAAAATCGCGCTTCCTAAAGGTGGTAATAGCGCGTGGGAGCAGGGCCGCAACT
>JANYGD010000118.1 GCA_025359405.1 Methylotenera sp.
CTTGAGCCAGCCTTCGACCACGTCCCAAATGGGTTCCGCTTTTGATTGTTATTTTTCGCCCAATTGATAAAGTCTGCCACGATTAGAAAGTAACCCGCAAAGCCCATTTGATTAATCATTTTGCATTCAAAACTAAGCCTAGCCTCATATTCTACGCGCTTAGCTTCGCGTGTTTCTTCACTTGGGTAAAGCATCTGCAAGCGAGTATCTAAGCCAATCTGTGACTGCTGCGTAAGGTAAGTACCTAGACTTTCACCATTCGGCGTGGGGAAGTTGGGCAGATAATTCTTACCCAAAGTAATGGTTAAATTGCAACGTTTTGCAATTTCTACCGAGTTGGCAAGCGCTTCGGGAATATCCGCAAACAGCTCGCACATTTCTTGTTGCGATTTAAAATATTGATGCTCTGTGAAATTTTTAGGTCGGCGCGAATCGGCCAACATATAGCCTTCTGAGATACAAGTGCGCGCCTCATGTGCTTTGAAGTCATCGGGCGAAATAAACTGGATTGGATGCGTGGCAACCACCGGCAAATCACGCTGGCTTGCCAAGGCTAACACATTGCTTACTAAGGCTTCTTGTGTAGGATTATCTGTCGTAGTGCGCTGTAATTCTAGATAAAAACGATTAGGAAATAGCACCGACCACGTCTTTACCAATTTTCCAGCAAGCTCGTGGTTATTGACTTGCAGGGCAGTACCAATATCACTTTGTGCGTTGCCAGAAATTAAAATTAAGCCTTCTGTGTCATTTAACCATTCCTGTTTAATCTCGGCGCGGCCACGGTGCTGGTTCTCAAGGTAAGCGCGGCTTAATAATTGGCAAAGTTTAAGATAACCTGCGTTGTTTTGCACCAGCAGTAAAAGTCGAAAAGTTTGATCGCGATTTTTGGCATTTTCCAGCCACAGTTCGCAACCTAAAATTGGCTTAATGCCTTTTTCACGCGCGGCTTTGTAAAACTTAATCGCACCAAATAAATTGTTTAAATCGCTAATCGCCAGCGCGGGCATGCCGTCTTTATTGGCTTCTGCCACATAATCATCAATCCGTACAATGCCATCGACAATCGAATATTCGCTATGACAACGCAAATGCACGAATTGTGGATTAAGTGTTTCTGAATTCTGAACGGCATCTTGCATGCGACTATTTTACCTGCATGCAAAAAAAATGGTGACTTATAAAAGCAAAAAACCGCTAAATTTTGGCGGTTTTTGATGACTTTTATAAGCAACTATTTAGTGCAGAACTCGCTTGGAAGCCAGTAATTCGTTAACTTTACTAATTAATTCATCATCTTGCACTGGCTTACCAAAGAAGGCATCTACACCAATTTCTTTGGCCAAGTTTTGGTGTTTATCGGCGGTGCGTGAGCTAATCATAATCAACGGCGTATTGGCCGTGCGTGCATCGTCACGAATGTTACGCGCTAGCGCGAAGCCATCCATGCGTGGCATTTCAATATCGGTCAAAATCGCGTCTGGTGTAGTTTCCTGCAATAATTGCATTGCGTCCATACCATCTTTAGCCACCAACACTTCAAAGCCCTCGCGCTCTAGCAAGCGACCCAATACTTTACGCATAGTAAGTGAATCATCCACCACCAATATGCGACGCTTAGTAACAACTTTGGGCACTTTCGCTTTCATCGCTTTCACCACAACACTGCCTACCGCCAGCACTTCACGATTAGCTAATTGTACTGGGTTAATAATCAACATAATGTGACCATCACCCGCCACTGTTGCGCCTACAATACCTGGCACACGCGCTAACTGCACGCCGATTGGCTTCATCACCGCTTCTTGATTGCCTATTACCTCATCAACATGCAAGGCGATGTTGTACGACGCGCTACGTAATAATAGTACTGAAACATAAGCGTGATCTTCAGGCTGATGTTCTTGGTGATCCAACAACTTAGATAATTAATGCAGCGGATATTGCTTATCGGCCCATTTAATTTCACCTGCCTTGTAGGCGTTAATTAAATCTAGCCGTTTAATTTTTTGTGCTTGCTC
>JANYGD010000164.1 GCA_025359405.1 Methylotenera sp.
GGCATTGGCAAAGGTGCGCGGCACAGCGGCCAAGCTGGTGAATAATGCAAACTGGGTAGCGGTGTAAAGCGGGTGTGTGGTGTGGGCAATATAGGCCACAAAGGCTGCGGTACCTAGGCCAACGCCAAAAGCCTCCACACCAATCACCATGCCCAGCCACAATAAACTATGCCCAACGGTAGACAAGAATGCGAAGCCTAAAATTGCCAACATTTGCACTGCGCCAAATATCCACAGTGCGCGGTTAATGCCCAGTTTGAACATCCAAACGCCGCCCAGCAAGCCGCCAATCACACTTGGCCAAAGGCCTGCGTTTTTAGCGATTAAGCCAATTTCAGTTTTGCTAAAACCCATATCGAGGTAAAACGGCGTTGCCAGCGCGGTTGCCATGCTATCGCCCAATTTGTAAAAGAAAATAAACGCTAAAATCAGCAGCGCAGTTTGCATGCCATTGCGGTGAATAAATTCGTTAAAAGGCTCTACCACGGCTGCTTTCAGCGTTTTTGGCGCGCCGTTTTTGAGTGCTGGTTCTGTTACAAAAATCGTCATTAAAATACCTGGGATCATAAATAGCGCCGTGATCATAAACACGCTGCTCCACGCCATGTGGTCGGCCAAAATGAGCGAGAGCGATCCTGGCACTAAGCCTGCAATTTTATACGCGTTTACGTGCACCGCGTTGCCAAGACCAAGCTCTTCATCGATTAACAATTCGCGTCGATAGGCGTCCAAAACAATATCTTGGCATGCGCTAAAAAAAGCGACCACAGTGGCTAAATAAGCAATCGTCCAAATATCAAGCTTGGGGTTAAACGCTCCAAAAATGGGGATAGATACGAGTAACAAAAGTTGTGAAATTAGCAACCAGCCACGGCGACGGCCGAGTGGCGGAATGTAGCAATCGAATAACGGCGCCCACAAAAATTTCCAAGTAAACGGCAAACTAATTAAAGCGAATAAGCCAATGGCTTTAAGATTAACGCCCTCTGAACGTAACCAAGCTGGTAGAAGACTAATTAAAATATAAAGCGGTAAGCCAGAACTAAAGCCAGTAAAAATACAAATGAGCATTTTTTTGCTCATCAGTGATTGCCAAATCGAAGTTTTGCTATCCACTAGCTAGATTTCAACCGATACATGGCTAAATTACCCAATAAATTGGGCATAAAATTCACTTCGTTGCCATCGGTAATTACTTTGCGTTCAATTACGCTAATTTTGTAATTTTCACAAAATTTGTCGAAATCATTAATGGTGCAAAGATGCACATTTGGCGTGTCGTACCATTGATAAGGCAAAGTTTTAGAAACTGGCATGCGCCCATTAGTGATTTGCATGCGGTTACGCCAGTAGCCAAAGTTAGGGAAAGTGACGATAATTTCGCGCCCCACGCGTAGCATTTCTTGCACAATTTCTTCGGTATTGTGCATGGCCTGCAGAGTTTGCGAGAGTATTACGGTGTTGAACGACTGGTCTTCAAAGCCAGATAAACCGTCTTCCAAGTCCATTTGGATGACGTTGGTCCCGTTTTGCAAACAGGCTAGCCAGTTTGCATCATCTTTTTCTACGCCATAACCTTTTACTTCAAGCGAGCTGCGTAAATAAGTCAGCAACTCACCATCACCACAACCTAAATCAAGCACTTTTGAGCCAAAACCTACCCAACCTGCAATAATCGCAAAATCTTGCCTGTATTTATGGCTTAAATTTGTAATATTTACATTATTTTGCATGATTTAGACCTCAATCTTGCTTAAATAACTACGCAAAATCGCGTGGTAATGCGCATCAGGCATTAAAAACGCGTCGTGACCATGTGCCGCAGTCACTTCGGCATAGCTCACAGTCAGTTCATTATCCAGCAAGGCTTTTACAATCTCGCGCGAACGTGTGGTGGAAAATCGCCAATCGCTGGTGAACGAAACCACTAAAAATTCGGCTTTTGCATTTTTTAAAGCCGCACTCAAATCACCACCAAAATCCAGTGCAGGGTCGTAATAATCTAGCGCGCGCGTCATGCGTAAATAGGTGTTGGCATCGAACTCGCCGGCGAACTTATCACCTTGGTAGCGCAAGTAAGATTCCATTTCAAATTCCACATCAAAATTGTATTTGATTTTATCTTTCAGTTTGCGCCCGAATTTTTCGCCCATCGCGTCGTCGCTTAAATACGTGATATGGCCTAGCATTCTTGCAATTCTAAGCCCGCGGTGCGGTACCGTGTTGTGCGCATAATAATCGCCATCGTAAAACTCGGGGTCGGTCATAATCGCTTGGCGTGCCACTTCATTAAACGCGATGTTCTGCGCGGTTAAATTAGGTGCGGAGGCGATGACCAGCGCGTGTTTAATTCTATCGGGATAAGCCAGCGTCCACTGCAGCGCTTGCATGCCGCCTAAGCTGCCACCGATGACAGCCGCCACTTGAGTAATGTCTAAATAATCCAATAAATGCGCTTGCGAGTTCACCCAATCTTCCACCGTCACCAGCGGAAAGCTCGCGCCATAAGGCTTATTGGTTTTTGGATCAATGCTATTTGGCCCACTAGAGCCGTGACAACCGCCTAAATTATTCAACCCAATCAATGTTCGTCGACTTCATGATGCCGCTGAAGGACGGCATCGAGACGCTGCGGGTCATCCGCAGCACCGAGCGGCTGGCTCGGCTGCCCTTCGTTCTGATGACGGCGGCGCCGATGAGCATCCCCGCGGATGCG
>JANYGD010000167.1 GCA_025359405.1 Methylotenera sp.
ATGTATGCGAGCGACCATGCAGATGGCACGCTAGAACAAATTATGATGTCGAATCAACCGACTGTATTAATTGTGTTGATGAAGATTTTGGCACATTGGGTACTTTCTGGCTTGCCGCTGGTGTTCGTGGCGCCATTGATAGGCATACAGTTTAATTTAGGCAGCGTAGAGTCGCAGACACTCGCAGTGTCATTATTAATGGGCACGTTGGCATTGAGTCTGATAGGCAGTATTGGTGCGGCACTCACGCTGGGCATACGTGGCACGGGCGTGCTTATCGCCATATTGGTGTTGCCCTTATATATTCCGGTACTGGTGTTTGGCGCGGGCGCGGTGAACGCAGTTTCTATCGGCATGAGTCCAAATGGCGCGCTTTCATTGCTTGGAGCGGTGTTGGCGATGGCAATTGTATTTGCACCGCTAGCCTCGGCGGCCGCGCTGAAGATTGCGTTAGAATAAATTAGAAATATTGCTTAGGTAGGCTAATGAAAAATATGGAAATGAAATCAGGCTTCAATTGGCTCAAGTACGCCTCGCCAAAAACCTTTTACCCACTTGCTGGTAAAATCATCCCGTGGTGTGTTGTTAGTGCTGCAGTGCTGATTTTGTATGGCTTGTACATTGGTTTATTTGTTGCACCGACGGACTTTCAGCAAGGTGAAGGTTACCGCATTATTTTTGTGCATGTGCCCGCCGCTTGGTTTTCGATGTTTTTATATTTGCTGATGGCACTGTATGCAGGGCTTGGCTTGGTGCTCAATGCGCGTCTATCTTACATGATGGCTAGCGCCATTGCGCCTACTGGCGCCATGTTTACTTTGGTGGCATTGGTGACAGGTTCGCTGTGGGGTAAGCCGATGTGGGGTGCTTGGTGGGTGTGGGATGCGCGCTTAACTTCTGAATTGATTTTATTATTTTTGTATATTGGCTATTTTTCACTGCAAGCGGCGATTGACGATAAAAACCGCGCCGATAAAGCCAGCGCAGTGTTGGCGCTGGTTGGCGCGATTAACGTGCCCATTATTTATTTCTCGGTCAAATGGTGGAACACACTGCATCAAGGCGCATCGGTGAGCTTAATGAAAGCGCCGGCCATGGCCGCGGTAATGCTAAAAGGCATGCTGGTAATGGCGATTGGCTTCTGGTTGTATAGCATTGCAGTTGTGCTTATTCGTGTGCGTTGCGAGATTTTAGAGCGTGATAGCAAAGCTGCCATGTTCAGGCAAGATTAAGGTAAAGGATAAAGCATGCAATGGCATAGTGTAGGTGAGTTTTTAGCAATGGGCGGTTATGCCTTCTACGTTTGGGGTTCATTTGGCGTCACTTTTTTATGTATGGCGATTGAGTCGTGGCTACTCAATAAACGCCGCCAGCGCGTCACCCAAGCAGTCAAGCAAGAAGCATTTTAATTAAAGGTAAAGTAATTATGAAAGCACGTCACAAAAGGTTTGGTTTAATTGCAGCGGGGCTAATTTTGTTGGTTATCGCAACAGTACTCATCACCAAATCATTCCGTAGCAATTTGGTATTTTTCTTTACGCCTACGCAAGTGGAAAAAGGCGAAGCGCCAAAATCGGGTAATTTTAGAATTGGTGGTTTGGTTGAAAATGGCAGTTTAAAGCGTTTGCCCGATGGTTTGCATGTGCAATTTAGGGTGACTGATACTGCAAAAGTCATGCTGGTTCAGTACAAAGGCATTCTGCCCGATTTATTTAAAGAAGGTAAAGGTGTGGTGGCAGAAGGCAAGCTAAACGCCAATGGCATGTTTGAGGCCGATCAGGTGTTGGCAAAGCATGACGAAAATTATATGCCACCAGAAGCCGCAGCAGCGCTCAAGGCGGCCAAAGATGCAAAAGCGAAGGAAGGTACAAAGTGATTCCAGAAATCGGTCAGTTTTCACTCATTCTTGCATTTTGTTTTGCAATCGTTCAAGGCACATTGCCTCTAATCGGCGTATGGAAAAATAACGCTGCGCTTTCAAATTTAGCGGTTCCGGCCGCTCGTACACAATTCGCTTTTATTGCCATTACCTTTATTTGCCTAGATTATTCTTTCTTCGCCAATGATTTTTCGGTGTTGTATGTGGCCTCCAACTCTAACTCACATTTGCCTTTGGCATACCGCCTAGCAGCCTTGTGGGGCGGCCATGAAGGCTCAATGATACTTTGGGTGTCAATTCTAGCACTATGGACGATGGCCGTGACTCTCTTTGCCAAGAGCTTGCCCGAAACCTTTAGAATCAGGCTAATTTCAGTGATGGGTATGGTCAGCATTGGCTTTTTAGCGTTTATTATCTTTACCTCCAACCCGTTTGAGCGCTTGATTCCTGCCGCGCTAGATGGTCGTGACTTGAATCCGCTGTTGCAAGATCCGGGTATGGTGTTTCACCCACCGGTATTGTATATGGGTTATGTTGGCTTCTCTGTGGCGTTTGCGTTTGCGATTGCAGCATTGCTAGATGGTAGATTAGATATTGCTTGGGCGCGCTGGACGCGACCATGGACAACGGTGGCATGGGTGTTTTTAACACTCGGCATCGCCTTCGGTAGTAAATGGGCGTATTACGAGCTTGGCTGGGGCGGTTGGTGGTTTTGGGATGCGGTTGAAAATGCTTCATTTATGCCATGGTTAGTAGGCACGGCGCTTATTCACTCGCTTGCGGTGACCGAAAAGCGCGACGCATTTAAAGTGTGGACGGTATTACTTTCCATTTGCGCGTTTTCATTGAGCTTGTTGGGCACTTTTTTGGTACGTTCTGGAGTGCTCACTTCGGTGCATGCGTTTGCTACCGATCCGCGTCGTGGCGTATTTATTCTCCTCTACTTGGTAGTGGTAATTGGCGGCGCGTTGCTGCTGTTCGCTTGGCGCGCGCCAAAAGTAGGTTTGGGCGAAAAGTTCGATGTGGTTTCGCGTGAATCGATGTTACTGACAAATAACGTAGTGTTGGTTGCAGCGGCAGGCTCAGTCCTGTTAGGCACAATGTACCCATTATTAATGGATGCACTTGGTGCAGGCAAAATTTCAGTAGGCCCGCCGTATTTTGATGCGGTATTTGTGGCGATTATGGCGCCAGGCTTGTTCTTAATGGGTCTAGGCCCATTAGCAAAATGGAAAAAAGCTAGTTTGCCAGAAATTAGTTTGCGCTTGCGTGTGGCCGCAGTGATTAGCGTCGTCTCCGCATTGCTAGTGCCGTTAATCATGGGCAAACTTACCTTAATGACGGCTGTAGGCGTATTTTTAGGCATCTGGGTGATTAGTACCAGTTTGATTTTGTTAAGAAATAGAATTAAAACAAGACAAGCCGCAACGCCAAATTTGCTTGAAAATATAAAAGGCATTCCGCTAGCATTTTATGGCATGTTGTTGGCGCATCTTGGCATTGGCGTATTTATTATGGGCGTGACCTTGGTGAAAGGTTACGAGTCCGAGCAGGACTTGCGGATGGATAAGAACGATGTTGCTAAAGCGGGGAATTTAAATTTTCGTTTTGATGGTACACAAGATATCCCTGGACCTAACTATATGTCTACGCAAGGCACATTTACAGTCACAAGTAATGGCAAGGTAGTCGCTGTGCTGCAGCCAGAAAAACGTTTTTATCCTGTGCAGGGCTCGATGATGACAGAGGCAGCGATTCAGCCAGGTGTGGTAAAGGATATGTATGTATCACTTGGCGAACCGCTTGAGAATGGCGCTTGGAGTGTGCGAATTTACATTAAACCTTTTGTGCAATGGATATGGGCGGGTGCTATTTTAATGGCTTTGGGCGGCGTCTTAGCGCTGACTGATAAACGCTATCGTATCCTCAATAAAAAGGCAGCAAAAGAAGCGCAAGAAGCGCTAGAGGCTTTTGAGGCATGATAAAGATACTTGAAGGATGACTAGGATTTTTGACAGATGAAAGCTACGGCTAAATTTTTAATCCCCCTCGCTCTGTTTTTTGTTGCGGTAGGATTTTTATTTAAAGGTTTGTATTTAGATCCGCACGAAGTGCCTTCGCCATTGGTCGGCAAGCCTGCGCCAGTGTTCAGTGCGCCCATTTTAAGTGATGCGGGTAAAACTTTTAATAGCGCAGACATGAGAGGCAAGGTTTACCTGCTTAATGTTTGGGCATCATGGTGTGGCGCTTGCCGTGATGAGCACCCAGTGTTGATGGAGATGGCAAAGAGCGATCAAATAGCTACTTACGGACTAGATTACAAAGATACTGATCAAGAAGCACAAGCTGTACTGGATGCAAACGGCAATCCATATAAAGCGATTGCAACTGATGCGAATGGCAAAATCGGCATTGATTATGGCGTGTATGGCGTACCTGAAACTTATGTGATTGATAAAGCGGGTGTAATTCGCTACAAACAAATCGGCCCAATTACAGATGAAATATTACTGACTAAAATCGTACCATTGTTGAAAGAGTTACAGCGATGAAAAAACTGCTGATTATATTGTTGCTGATTGCAAATTTTGTGCTGGCATCAAGCTCAGCATTTGCAGGCGAAGCAAAGCCATTAGGAGATGATCCAGTATTAGAGGCACGTTTAAAAACTTTGTCTCAAGATTTGCGCTGCTTGGTCTGTCAAAACACTACGCTTGCCGATTCAAGCGCACCATTAGCCGAAGATTTACGTCAAGAAATTCGTAAATTAATGCGCGAGGGAAAAAGCGATAAAGAAGTTGTTGATTACCTTGTGGCGCGTTATGGCGATTTTGTACTGTATAAGCCGCCAGTCAACAATGAGACAGCGTTGTTATGGTTTGGGCCATTTATGTTGTTAATCATTGGCGGTTTTGTGCTATTTCGCGTGCTTAAAAAACACGCCGGAAGTGAAGATATTCAAGCGGAGGACGTATGAGCATTGCTTCATTAATTATTGGTTTTATATTAGGTGCGGTATCGACGATTATTTTCACTTCAACACTTAAGTCCTCAAGCGAAAAGTCTTCAAGTGAAAAGCCAGCGGGCGAAAATTTAGCAGGCAAAGATTTAGTAAATAATAGCCGCTTAAAATTTAACCCCATATTAGGTGTTTTTGTCCTTGTACCGATTTTAGCAGGATTGATTTACTGGAAGGCGGGTAGCCCAGAGGCCGTGAGCGTGAGCACGCCTAGCACAGCAATGCCGCCAATGGATATGACAGCACAACAACCAATGGGCGCTGGTCACGAGATGGGCGACCTTGGAGTGATGGCGCAAAGATTAGCCGCAAAATTAGAAAAAAATCCTGAAAATGCGGATGGATGGGCATTGCTAGCGCATACTTATGTTGAGTTAAAACAACATAAAGAGGCGGTTGGTGCATTTGAAAAAGCCGTGCATTTAATTCCTAACGATCCGCAATTGCTTGCTGATTATGCAGATGCGCTAGCTGTGACCAATAATGGTAACTTTGACGCTAAAACAAATGAGTTAGTAGAGAAGGCGCTGAAAATCGACCCAAATCATCCAAAAGCCTTATTGTTAGCTGGCACCATCGCGTTTAAGCGGGCAGATTATGCAAAAGCAATTAATGTGTGGGAGCATCTACAGCCGCTAATTGCTAAAGAAGATACCGCATTAATGCAAGATGTTGCAGCTAATATTGCGGAAGCCAAATCCTTAAGCGCTAAAAAATAAGCAGTAAAAAGTCAGGTCTCCGTTTAAATTTTTGCAACGGAGGAGCTGATATTGTGGATAATACTGTCAGTATTATCTAATCCATATTCCACCTAAAATTGAGCGACTTAAACAATCATACGCCCATGATGCGCCAGTATTTGGCGCTAAAAGCACAGCATCCCGATATGCTGCTGTTTTATCGCATGGGCGATTTTTATGAACTATTTTTTGAGGATGCCGAAAAAGCTTCCAAGTTGTTAGGCATTACGCTCACACGGCGCGGCGTCAGCAATGGCGAGCCAATCAAGATGGCGGGCGTGCCGTATCACGCGGCGGAGCAATATCTCGCTAAGCTCACCAAGTTGGGTGAAGTGGTGGCGATTTGTGAGCAGATTGGCGACCCTGCAACCAGCAAAGGCCCAGTCGAACGAGCAGTTACGCGCATACTCACGCCGGGCACGTTGACGGATTCTGCACTGTTAGATGAATCGCGCGACAATCAATTGTTGAGCGTATTTGCGGCTGATGGCGTGCTCGGTTTGGCGCGCATTAATTTAGCTTCTGGCAGCTTTATTTTGAGCGAAATTGCCACCGGACATTTGGCGCAAGAGTTACAGCGCATTTCACCCGCAGAAATTATTTGCACGGACGATTTCAAACACAACGCGCTGGAAAATTTTGACTGCGCAAAAAAGCGTTTAAGCACCTGGCAATTTGATTTGAATGCTGCAACAACCAGCCTCACCAAACAATTTAACACACTGGATTTATTTGGCTTTGGCGCACAAAATTTAACGGCAGCTTTGTGCGCCGCTGGCGCGTTGCTGGACTACGTAAAACACACGCAACGTGCCGCCTTACCCCATATTGGCTCGCTTAGCGTCGAACAAGTCAGTCAATATATTCAGCTAGATGCCGCCACGCGTCGCAATTTAGAGATTGATGTCACCTTGCGTGGCGAAGCATCGCCGACGCTATATTCGCTACTTAACGCCACGCAAACCGCCATGGGGGCGCGTTTATTAAGACATTGGCTACACCATCCCTTGCGTGATAGAAATTTAGTGGTCAAGCGTCACGAAGCGGTTGCTGAGCTTATTCAAACTGGCAAATATCAAAGTCTACAACAGCATTTACGCGCGATTGGCGATATTGAGCGCATCACCACGCGTGTGGCACTTAAAACAGCGCGGCCACGAGATTTGTCTGGCTTGCGAGATAGCTTATTGCAATTGCCTTTGTTGCAAAATCTGTTAGTGAAAAGCAATGCGATTTTGTTAGAAACTTTAGGTGCGAACTTGCAAGCGCCTAGCGAAGTAATAAAAACTCTACAAGCCATCAAGCCAGAACCCTCATCAATACTACGTGAGGGCGGAGTGATTGCCGATGGTTATGATGCGGAGTTAGACGAATTGCGTGCATTACAAACTAATCACGGTGATTTTTTGTTGCAGTTTGAAGCAGCCGAAAAAGCACGTACTGGCTTGGCAAATTTAAAGGTCGAATACAACAGCGTACACGGTTTTTACATTGAAATCAGTCGCGCACAGGCCGAAAATGCACCGCCAGAATATCGCCGCCGCCAGACTTTAAAAAATGCCGAACGCTTTATTACGCCTGAACTGAAAACGTTCGAGGACAAAGTATTGAGCGCCAATGACCGCGCTCTGGCACGTGAAAAAATGCTTTATGAACAGATTTTAGAGCAATTAAACCCATTTATTGTTGCCCTGCAGACCAACAGTGGCGCGGTTGCCAGCTTGGATGTTTTGTGCTGTTTTGCTGAGCGTGCACAAGCGCTAAATTATACACAGCCGCAATTTGTGAGTGAGCCTGGTGTGACGATTGAAGCGGGTCGTCACGCTGTGGTCGAGAGCATTACGCAGCCGTTTGTGGCGAATGACCTTAACTTAAATCTTTATCGTCAATTATTGCTGATTACTGGCCCGAATATGGGTGGTAAATCGACCTTTATGCGCCAAACTGCCCTCATAGTGTTGCTGGCGCATTGCGGCAGTTTTGTGCCTGTAAGTAATGTAAAAATAGGCGAAATTGATCGCATTTTTACGCGTATTGGCGCCTCGGATGACTTGGCTGGTGGCCGCTCTACCTTCATGGTAGAGATGACCGAAACGGCGAATATTTTGCATAACGCGACCGATAAAAGTTTGGTGTTATTAGATGAAATTGGTCGCGGAACGAGCACGTTTGATGGTTTAAGTCTCGCTTGGGCAGTGGCTAAGCAATTACTGGAAAAAAATAAAAGTTAT
>JANYGD010000024.1 GCA_025359405.1 Methylotenera sp.
CAAGTGCGTCTATTTGCTGCCAAAGAGCTTGTATCAAGTTTTGATTTTCAATAATCAAACCCAATTTTGGCAAATTTGCATCGTTATCACTCAATTCCAGCGGCTCATCGCTAGCTTCATCCCACAAATGCATAGCATGAATAGCATTGGCGCGACTTAAATCTACGCGTTGCCATACCCCTAACGCCTTGAGCCAAGTTTCTGTACCAGGCGTTAGTGCATAAATACGCTCATCCCAAGCAGCTTGTTTATTAGCTTCTGACTTTTTTGCAGCTTTTGGTTGCTTATCTAACAACACAACTTGTTTATTCTGTTTTGCAAAGGCAATCGCCGCTGCAAGCCCCACCAAGCCTGCGCCTACAACGATAATATCTGCATCAAGCGATTTCATTTGCCGAAACTCATTTTTTCGACTAAGAAACTTTTAGCGGGTTTTAACAATTCTAAAGCGCCAAGACCCACACCACGCAAGGCTGACACTCCAATCAAATCATTGGAAAATACATTCACCAATAAATCGGTAAACATGATGCCACCGCGCGTGTCGCGTTGTCGTTGCTTGTTATAAGTATCAAGCATTGGCGAGCCTCCCAAGCCTGTTTGCGGCGTATTGATAATTAAATCAGCCAGCGTTTGTGCATCGCGCATACCCACGTTAAAACCTTGCCCAGCCACTGGATGCATGGTTTGCGCCGCGTTGCCAATCACCGCCAAATGCGGTGCGATGGCCGGTTTAAGTGTGCTTAATTTAAGCGGAAAACTTATGCGTTTTTCAATGCTTAAAAACTTGCCTACACGATCGCCAAACGCTTCGTGCAGTTGCGTTAAAAATGTCGCATCATCCAAGGCTAGAACCTCATCGATATTGGCCTGTGGGCCAGTCCAAACTAAAGAAAAATCACATGTACTTTTATCTTGTCCGTTAGGCAACAGCGCCATTGGCCCTTGCGGCGTAAAGCGCTCATAAGCAACATTGTTGTGCGGCAGCTCTGTTTTAACTTTACTCACCAGCGCATTATGTCCGTATTCTTTGGCTTCACGCTTAATGCCCACAATATCGCCCAAACTGCGACCGCCATCTGCCACCACTAATAGCTGGCTTGTAAGCATTTTTGATTCGCCTGATTGATTAAATACGACTTGCGCAACTGGTTCGCCAGGCTTGATTTCTGTGGCTTCCACCTCATACAATACGCGGCTTGTGTCAAGCGCCTTGTCTAAAACCTCAGTCAGCGCACCATAAGCCAGCACATAGCCTAGCGCGGGTTGATTGTGTTCGGCAGCACTAAGTTTGGTGCGGCCTAGCCCGCCACGCTGTGAGATATGAATTGTGTTAATCGCTGTTGCCTTTGCTTCTATACTTGTCCAAACGCCAAGTCTTTCGAGTATGAGTCGACTGCCATAAGACAGTGCCAATGCGCGTTTATCTTGGTGAGAAGCGCCTTTTGCGCGTGCTTCAAGCATGGTGAAAAACACGCCCTGTTGCTGTAGCGCCAACGCTAACACCGAGCCTACTGGGCCACCGCCAACAATAATAATGTTGTTGTTTTCTTGCATTAGCTTTTCATTAAGGCTTCAATATCCACTACACTCTTCACCGCGTTTTTGGTCAAAACTTCATTGCCTGTTTTGGTGATGAGCACGTCGTCTTCAATGCGAATACCGATATTCCAAAAATGTTTCGGCACATTATCCGCTGGGCGCAAATAACAGCCTGGCTCAACGGTCAAAGTATTGCCTGCTTGTAAAATCGCCCAATTGCCTGCTTTGTCTTTGTAGTCGCCAGTATCGTGCACATCCAAACCCAACCAATGGCCAGTGCGATGCATGTAAAATTGTCGATAATCGCCGCTTTCTAGCACGGAATCTTTACTGCCTTTACACAATTTAAAATCAATAAAGCCTTGTGCCAACACATCCAGTGCGGCTTCGTGCGGGGCGTTCCAATGCTTACCTGGTTTTGCGGTTTCAATCGCGGCAAATTGTGAGGCCAACACCAGTTCATATAAATCCTTTTGGGCTGGTGAAAATTTGCCGTTTACAGGAAAAGTACGCGTAATGTCAGATGCATAACCATCTAACTCGCAGCCCGCGTCAATCAACAATAAATCGCCATCATTCAACACACAATTATTGGCGTTGTAATGTAGCGTACAAGCATTGGCGCCGCCCGCCACAATGCTTGTGTAAGCTGGTGACTGTGAGCCATTTCTATAAAACTCGTGTAAAAATTCAGCTTCTACTTCGTATTCATACATTTTTGGCTTAGCAAATTTACCAGCTACAAACTTCATTGCCCGGTTATGCGCGCCCGCCGTGATATTGGCACTTCTGCGCATCAAGTCAATTTCATAAGGTGTTTTTAGCAAACGCTGCACATCAATCAACTGACGCACATCGACAACGCTCTCAGGCGCAGAAACACCCGTGCGCGCTTGTTCTTTTACTTTGTTTAGCCAGCCCGTTACTTTTACATCCCAGTCGCTACTAGCACCTAGGCTATAAAATAACTTGCTTTGGTTGCCCATTAACTTGGGCAACATGTTATCTAACTGGGCTATTGAATAGGTTTCGTCAAAACCAAATTCTGTTTTTGCGGCTTCTGGCCCGTAGCGAAAACCATCCCAAATTTCACGCTCCATGTCTTTATCACGGCAAAATAAAATACTTTTATTTTCTTTGCCTGCTATCAACACCAACACAGACTCTGGCTCTTTAAAGCCTGTGAGGTAATAAAAATGGCTATCAAAACGGTATGGGTAATGCGAATCTCGATTGCGAATCAGTTCTGGCGCAGTGGGAACGATAGCAATGCCTTCAGACATCTTGGCGATAAGCTGTTGGCGCCTACTGCTAAACTCTTTACTATTGATGCTCAAATGAATGCCCTCTACAATGCCTTCTGTAATTAAGGCATTTTAACGTATCTGGCATCGCTTGCGCATATTTGGTTCAATGATTGCAGAGTGCATATTACAAAAAGGGAATCCTGAATTGAAATTTGAATTGAATTCTTACAATCGAAGCGTAAATGAAAGTGACCTTATACAAGATTTGCAGAGAGTTGCTTCTATTTTAAATAGCAATTACGTTTCTCGCTCAGATTACGAATCCAGAGGAAACTATTCCGCTACTCCATTTATCAATAGATTTGGTAGTTGGACTAAATCGTTGAAAATAGCTGGTCTAAGCACCGAAAGATCAATAAGTGACTACCATCGAATAAGTGATAAAGAACTTCTAGAAGATATTAAAAATGCTGCAATTTCAATGTCAAAAAATACTGTGACCTCTACTCAATATACTAAGATTGGTAAATTTAAAGTCCAAACCATCCTCACCAGATTTGACAACTGGGATTCAGCACTAAAACAAGCTAACTTAACACCTACTGGATTTGACCTTCGCTACACTGATCATGACTTGTTTAACGAAATTGAAGAAATATGGATAAAACTAGGTCGTCAACCAACGACGAGTGATATAAAAAAGGGGATTTCAAAAATATCTTTCAAATACTTATACGCGTAGATTTGGTGGATGGCGAAACTCGCTTGAGTACTTTGTAAAATATATAAATGAAGAAGCATCTCCAGAGGAAGTCGAAAAAATAGTTGAAGAACCTATTAGGTTGGTACAAATAGAAAAGGATAGAGCAAAAATAAGAAAGTTATCGAGAAGAACTAATAGAGATATAAACTTAAGATTAAGATTTAAAGTTCTACAAAGAGATAATTTCAAATGTAGAATTTGTGGAATTTCACCTGCAATTGATCCGACAGTAATATTGCATGTAGATCATATTTTTCCATGGGTTAAAGGGGGAGAAACTGAACTAGAAAATCTACAAAGCCTTTGCTCGAAATGTAATCTAGGGAAAAGTGATTTGTAAAAATACTGGACAACCTTTAATTTTCTTTAACTTTTCGATAAACTTTCATCTAAATCTTTAAGCCGCTCTGGCGTACCAATATCGTGCCAAACGCCTTGATAATATTGGGCTGTAGCAGCATTGCTTTCTATCGCTTTGCGCAATAAAGGTGCGAGTTTTGCGGCTTCGCCTTTTACAATATCTTTAAACAAATCTGGGTAATAAACACCGACACCAGAAAACGTAAGCATTTGAGCACCCTCGTTTTTTAACATGCCATTTTGAATCGCGAAATCTCCATTTGGGTGCTGTGGTGGATTATCGACTAACACCAAATGTGCAAGTTTTAAGGCATGTCCAGCACCCGCATGGATATTGGTTTGCAGGGCAGTGCTTTTAAAGTCAAAATCTGTGTAAATATCGCCGTTCACCACCAAAAATGGTTGCCTTTCTTTTCCATCTTTGGTCAATAAATGCAAGGCATTCGCGATGCCACCTGCGGTTTCAAGCGCGATTTTCTCAGGC
>JANYGD010000047.1 GCA_025359405.1 Methylotenera sp.
TACATTCGGCTTGGCCACGCCCTGGGCACAAATCCGCATGGCACGCTATCGCGCGTCTAAGCTTAGCATTGTTGGCGATGTGGATTTTGACCAATTTGTCGGTGACAAAAAAGAGGAAGTGAAAGCCACAGGCGAAGAAATCGCCGATATGTTTGACGTAGATCTGTCATTCGGCTAGACGGTATATAAAAACATGTCATTTCAAGCTAATTATTTCGATGGTTTAAGCTCACGTGCTAAGCCAGTATTGGTGCGGGTTGCAGAGCACGCCAAAAATATCACATTTGAGGCGGATGGCGAAAAACTCACTTTTAATTTGATCGATTTAAACGTGCAAGCCAAACTGGGCACGGCTAAGCGCTTGATTGATTTACCAAATGGCGGCAAGCTGGAAGCGTTTGATATTAGTGAGCTGGAAGCGGTAATTCCCACTAAGGCGAGTGCATTTTGGCGCGGCCTGTATTATTTAGAAAATCATCTCGGTTGGGTGTTGGTGGCTTTGCTGGCTACTGTATTCGCCGGCTGGCTGTTTTTGCAATTTGGCGTGCCAAAATTGGCTGAATATGTCGCAGATGCTACGCCACCAGCGATGGAAGAAAAGCTCGGCGAGCAAGCTTTACAGGGCTTGGATAGTAGTGTTGGCTACTTTTCGCCGAGTAAAGCCGACCCTGCACGCAAGGCCAGTATTACCGCAGCGCTTAATAGTTTGTGCGTGGCTTTAAAAGATTGTCCAAAATATCGGCTAGAATTTAGAGCAGGCGGCATGATTGGCGCTAATGCGTTTGCGTTACCTGGCGGTATTATGGTGGTGACAGATGAAATCATCACCTTGTCAAAAAATGACACTGAAATTGTGGCTGTTTTGGCGCACGAAATGGGGCATGTAAAAATGCGCCACGCGTTTAGACAAAGTTTGCAAGGTGTGCTATCGGGTTTGATTTTGGCCGCTGTTACAGGCGATGTTAGCTCAATAGGTTCTGGGTTGCCAGCGGCATTGATGCAAATGCGTTATTCGCGTGAGCACGAAACCGAGGCCGATATGTTCGCGCTAAACGCTATGCAAAAAGCCTGTTTGCCGCCAAAGGCGTTTGCCGATATTTTGCAGCGTTTAGAAGCGCAAATGCGTGGCGAGGATGATAAAACGACTAAAAAAGCGCCTCTGCAACAGCACTCGAATTCAGGCGCGGATGTTATCAGCGAAATGCTCGCTTCGCACCCCGATACATTGGCGCGTATTAAGCCATTTTTAGCTACCAAACAAAATTGTAATTAGACGCATGTTTTGTGCGCAAAATCTTGCTAAATTGCGGCTTTTACGCTAATCTCACTACTAATTGAATGAATAAAATTTATTAAGGAGCGATTACAATGAAAAATCCATTAGAATCAGTGTTAGGCACGATTATTTCTGGGCTAATACTCACCGTGGTATTAGTGGTTTTTTTGAATAATTTTTTAGCGCCAGTCGCAGCATAAGGGGATAACATGGAAGCTTTATTACCGGGTTTAGTACGCTGGGCACACATAGTTGCAGGCATTACGTGGATTGGCTTGCTTTACTATTTTAATTTAGTGCAAATGGCCGCGCTTAAAGACGCAGGCGTGGATGGTACCGCAGCGGGCATTACCAAACATGTGGCGCCACGCGCGCTGTTGTGGTTCCGCTGGGCAGCAGTTGCTACATGGATTATGGGCGTAGGGCTGTTATGCACACTTGGCGACAAAGGCGGCGCCGTGATTCACAAAGCATTCACTTTGCAGGCGCCATACGCTGGCATTGGCATTGGCGCATGGTTAGGCACTATTATGCTGATTAACGTGTGGCATTTTATTTGGCCAAATCAGAAAAAGATTTTAGGCATAGTGCCGGCCACGGATGAAGTGAAAGCCAAAGCGCGTCGAGTAGCGATGTTGGCGTCACGCACCAACTTCATGCTGTCGCTGCCAATGTTGTATTTTATGGCGAATGGGTTTAGTCATCGTATCGGATAGTATTTAGGTCGCATTTGAATAACGGCGGCGCTAGTCGCCGTTTTTCTTTTTTAGTTTAGAGTAAATTTATGTCGCATTTAATGGAAACGTATTCAAGACAGCCAGTCACTTTTGTTAAGGGTGAGGGCGTATGGCTGTGGGACGCAGCTGGCAATAAGTATCTTGACGCGCTGGCAGGTGTAGCCGTGAATGGACTTGGTCACGCGCACCCAAAACTGGTACAAGCGATTAGTGAGCAATCTGCGAAACTAATTCACGTTTCTAATTATTATCATATCGCAGAACAAGAAGCTTTAGCAGACAAATTAGCTGAAATTTCTGGCATGGATAAGGTGTTTTTTTGCAACTCGGGTTGCGAGGCAAACGAGGCAGCGATTAAGCTAGCGCGACTTTATGGGCATAACAGGGCTATCGAAACGCCTGAAATTATTGTTATGGAGCGTTCGTTTCATGGTCGTACCATGGCAACGCTTTCGGCAACGGGCAATAGAAAAGCGCAAGCGGGTTTTGAGCCGCTGGTTTCAGGGTTTATTCGCGTGCCTTATGATGATTTAGAAGCGGTTAA
>JANYGD010000104.1 GCA_025359405.1 Methylotenera sp.
CAGATGAAGAGGCGGCCACTATGCAGGCCGCGCGGTATCTATCTAGTTGGCTCAACAATGGGATGATTGCTAAGATTTAACTTCCACAGAACTTTAGCGCTAAGCTTTGCATATCCACATCTGAAACCGCATTGCTAATGCCCTCAGGCACAATCCCCACGGGATTATCGTCCAATTTTTTCTCATCCGCATGCGCAACATTAAGCATGAGCGCATTTGCACTAATGAGTTGCGCGATGATAAAGGAAGAAATTTGCTTTTTAGAAGACAAAATGAATGTTTTAAAAATAAGTTTTTTTAAATTTAATTTATTGGTAGTCAATAATTAAGGGTGCGTGATCACTAAAACGTTCTGCTTTGTAAATCGTTGACTGGAAAGCTTTTTTAGCTAATTCTGGCGTAGCAATTTGGTAATCTAAACGCCAACCCACATTTTTTTCATAGGCCGCACCGCGGTTGCTCCACCAGGTATAGCATGTGTCCGTGGTATCTGGATGCAGCTTGCGATACACATCTACCCAACCAACGCGACTGAACAAATCGCCCAGCCAAGCGCGTTCTTCGGGCAAAAAACCCGAATTCTTTTTATTGCCTTTGTAATTTTTTAAATCAATTTCTTGGTGCGCAATATTAATATCGCCACAAACCACCACTTCGCGCCCACTGGCGATTATTTGCTCTAAATGCGGCATGATGCGCGCCAACACGGTGAATTTGAATGCTTGACGCTCTTCGCCGCTAGAGCCACTGGGTAAGTAAAGTGAAACTACACTCAAGTTTCCAAATTGAGTCTCAATATAACGACCTTCGTTATCAATATCCACAATGCCAAGCCCTTCAATCACTGCGTCTGGCTTAGCCTTGCAGTAAATGCCCACACCGCTATAACCTTTTTTTTCTGCATAATGAAAATAGCCAAAATAATCTGCTGGCGCTAGCATTTCCGTCGTCATATCCGCCGCTTGTGCCTTCACTTCTTGCATGCAAATCACATCGGCATCTTGCTTTTGTAACCAAGCAAAGAAGCCCTTGTTAGCAGCCGAGCGTATTCCATTTAAATTCACAGTTATAATGCGCATTAATTACTTTCAATTCGTTTAATTATGGACAACTTAAGCCAGTCGTTTATCGCGTTTTCTGTTCAACAACAAGTGCTCAAATTTGGCGAATTTAAAACCAAAGCCGGCCGCTTAAGTCTATATTTCTTTAATGCTGGCCTATTTAACGATGGCATGAGTTTGCTTAAACTAGGCGAATTCTACGCCAAAAGCATACAAAAATCAGGGTTTGAGTTCGATATGCTATTTGGCCCCGCCTACAAAGGCATTACCTTGGTGGCCAGTATTGCCATCGCACTTGCCAAAAATGGTCACAATGTACCCTACGCTTACAACCGAAAAGAGGTTAAAGACCACGGAGAAGGCGGGGTGATTGTAGGGGCACCATTACACGGTCGCGTGCTTATCATCGACGACGTGATCTCGGCAGGTACATCGGTGCGTGAATCGATTGATTTAATCGCGCAACATGGCGCCACTCCTTGCGCGGTGGCGATTGCGCTTGATCGTCAAGAGAAAGGGATAGGCGAACTCTCGGCCGTGCAAGAAGTTGAAACTTTACATCAGTTGCCCGTATGCGCTATCGCCAACTTAAGTGATTTGCTGGAGTTTGTAAATAATCAACCGGCAATGGCACAACACTTGCTTAACATTCAGCGGTATCGTCAACAATATGGCGTAATTTGAGTGAGCTAGTTGAAATGAAAAATTTAGTTTGGTTATTGGTGTTTGGTTTGTTTTTTACTGCAGGCGTTGCAAGTGCAGACACAAAAATTGTGAAATGGGTTGATAAACAAGGGGTAACGCACTATGGCGACCGACCACCCAGCTTTGAAGAAAGTAAAAGCAATGTCGAGTTGAATAATCGTGGTCTAGTGGTGAAAAAAAATGATTTCGCTGTTAAAAAAACTGAAGCACAAGATTTGCAACTACAACAGCAAAATCGCAAAGATAGTATTTTATTAGCCTCTTACACCAACGCCAATGAAATTGATTTGGCGCGCGACCGCAGCTTAGAGATGAATAAGGCCGCGATGACTAGTTTAGCATCGCAAAAAGAAAATATTG
>JANYGD010000124.1 GCA_025359405.1 Methylotenera sp.
GCTGCAATGCCAACCCCAGTATCGATTACTTCAAAACGTACCGTGGATTTATCTGGATATTCTTGTAATACGGTAGCTGATATAGTTACGCTACCGTCTTGAGTAAATTTAACCGCATTGCCCAATAAATTAGCCAGCACCTGGCGTAATACAAATGCGTCGCCTTTAAGCGTGCCCATAGTATTTGAAAAGCTAGCACCTAATTGAATGCCTTTACCGTTAGCCTGAGAGCGGAAAATTTCTAACGAATCGTGTATTGCCTCCTCTGGCGAGAAAGCGACATTTTCAACTGTAAATTTACGCTCTTCAATTTTAGTAAAATCCAGTACATTATTGAGTAGAGAAAGCAATAGCTTGGATGAGCTCTCTAAGGTTTTGAGCAAATCTTTTTGATCGGCATTGAGTGGCGTGGTTTTAAATAGGGTACTAATACCAATAATGCCGTTAAGAGGTGTACGAATTTCATGGCTCATATTGGCAACAAACTGTGTTTTGGCAAGGCTGGCCTCTGCCGCTCTTGTGCTTTCAATTTCAGCTTTATGTCGTGCTTCGTGCATTCTTTCAATCAGCTCGGCCACATAAAGTGGTAAAGCAATGAGTATCATTAAAAACCCATATACAATTGGTCTGTGATTTGCCCAATAGGGGTTAACTAGTGTGGCAACTATAAAACCTAAAATACTGAGAATTTGCGAATGCAGTAAATATTTTTTGCCAAAACGAAAGCCATTACCAAATGTTACCCATAAATATACGCCAATTAATACAACACCAATATCGCCAGCTAGCGCTAAAAATGTTGAGGTACCAACGACATCAAGCCAATTTCCAAAAAGTCGTCTAGAGTGTGATTTTTTTTCAGCCTTACTTACGATTACTAATAGTATCATGGTGGTCAAATCAAACACCACTAGGCAGTAAAAACCGATTAATTCACCATGTGCAATACTTTTAGAAATAGCAAAATCAACAAGTAGGTATAAAGTAAAAATACTACCTATTACTAACCTAGTAGCTGCCTGCTCTAGCTCTAACGGGTCACAGTGACCAGCGGCGTTTTGATACCAGTTTTTAAGTGTTGTTAGCATGGATGCAATCTACTTAATAAGCCCTAGGCCGTAATATATTTTGCTTTGTTCTAACAAAGTTTTAGCAACATTTGCTAATTCCTGTGTTTGTACCGGTTTGGTTAAGCAAGCTGAAGCTCCTGCCGATATTAACTCTTGGTGTGTGGCTTGATCTTTCAACACGGTAACCACAACTATTGAGTGAGTTAACACATTCTTAGAATTTTTAAGTGCTTGCACAAATTGCATGCCGTTCATTTGATGCATGCGAAAATCAGTAATAATTAAATCTACCTGCTTGTTTTTTAACCATGCCAGCGCCTCAACAGGGTCTGTCATGGTGACAATTTTTAAATTCATTTTAAGTGATTTTAAAATGGCCGCATGAATATCCAGCACGGTCGGCTGATCGTCAATCAGCAAGACTGTTTGTCTAAATTTTGGTGCGCTTCGTATGTTGCTAACAGTGGTCATTATTTTAATTAGTGGATAGCTGTTGCGTGTTCGCTGTAAATTTTTTCAAGTTCGCCCCGCATCAATAACAAGGCGGTGACTATTTCAGGGTCAAAATGCTTACCACTCTCATCCTGCATATATTCAAGCGCTTTATCAATGCTCCAAGCCTCTTTGTACGGGCGCACACTGGTCAGCGCATCAAACACGTCTGCAACTGCCACAATGCGTGCAGAAAGTGGGATTTCATTACCTTTTAGTTCGTAAGGGTAACCAGTACCATCATAACGCTCGTGGTGCGCCAGTGCTATTTCGCTACCCTTTTGTAAGTATTTTGATGGGCTATCTTGCAAAATTTCGTACCCTATAAGCGGATGCTTACGCATGGCTTTTAGTTCTAAATCATCTAATGCGCCTTTTTTAAGTAAAATGCTGTCGGGAATACCAATTTTGCCAATGTCATGTAAGGGCGAGGCCAGCTCGATGACTTCAGCTTCTTCCTCACTTAAGCCAATTTTTTCAGCGAGTGCTCGGCAGTATAACGACATGCGTTGCAAATGCATTGCGGTGTCGTAATCTTTGTGCTCCCCTGCCCGCGCAAGTCGCATCAAGGTTTCTTTTTCGCGCGCCCTAATCTCGGTTGTGGCAGCTTTTACCAAGCTTTCAAATAAATTACTTCTGTTTTGCAGGGCAATATGTTGTTGATGCATGGTAAGTAAATTTTTACAGCGCGCACTGCACTCATACACATCAACAGGTTTACTTAAAAAGTCTGCTACGCCAGCGTCTAGCGCTGCATAGCGTGTTTCTGCATCTTTTTTAATGGTAATCATAATCACGGGTACTGATTCATAATTTGGCAACGTTTTAAGCAAACGCACAAAATCAATTCCGTTCATTTCTGGCATGACATAATCTACAAATACCAAATCTGCTGTGTGTTCGGTCGCCCATTCTAAGGCTTGTTCGGGATTGGTTTTTTCAATGACTTTAGTTTTTGAGTTAATACTTTTGACGACATGCGAAAGAATGGTTCTACTGGTTGATTGATCGTCTACAATCAATACTGAGCAATCATCAAATAGTTGTACATTCGTCATTCGCATTTTCCTCTAGCATAAGCTCGATATGGCTTACTAGTATTAAATTAAGCAATGTTTAAGCCAGTTTAGCCAAAATAGCTTAGATTAAAAATTAAACGCTCAATAATGATAAATAGTGTAATAAAATCAATGAGTAAAATATTGATTAAAAAATATTTTTATAGGGCTTAATTTTTTAGATTGACGTTTTTGTTGTTACTATTGAAATTCGAGCGGGCGAATTTCGTCAACTAAGTACGTTATTTTGACACATTTATGTGAAAAAACTAATAACTATTTTTTTGTGAAATGGTGCTTGCAGGCTTCAGGTCAAACGCAATGCAAATGCGCTCTTGATTGGAGTTAAAAGGAATAGTGCGATGAAATAGTGAAGATGGAAATAGTACGATATCACCCACATTTGGCATGACATGCGCAGTAAGGAAATTTTGATGGTTTTGCGGATGTTTGATTGGATAATCGTCACCATGCGTACCGTATTCAAAAGCACCTTCGTTGCTGTTGTTTATTGGCGTTGGCATGGCCAGGTAAACTGCACCGCTAATCCAGCCAATCTCATGAATATGTGCGCTTAAATGGCCGCCCTGCTGCATTTTTACGTACCACGAGCTAGTGAATTCCAACTCGGTAGGGAAAGATAAAATCAACTCACAATTGGCATCATAAAATTTGTTTTTATAGTTTAAAAATTCTTTTTTAATCAGCTCAGAAAGCGCGCGGAATGAGGCTTCTGGCCGTTTGAATAAATTGCCTGCCGATTGTTGGCCATTAGTTAAACGGCCTTGTTTACGTTCAGCAATATCTGCCGTGTGAATGTCGTTTAACAGTTCTTTTAATAGCACGCTGTTTCCACTGAGTTCTGGAATAGCATTTTTATATACAAAGTCCAGCCCATTTTTGCAAAAATTGTAGGGATCTGGCTCGTTAAAGTTGATGCTGTAATGTGTAGAGAGCGTGGCCAGGAAGGGCGAATTATGTGGCCTTTGGGCCAGAAGCTCGTCCCTATTGGCTTTGAAAGCATCGAACTTTTCGGCTTTATACAGACAATATAATACCCGTTCTTGCCAATCGTCCAATTGCGAGCGCTCAAAATAAGGGATTGCTTCATCAAATTTTTTGGCTAAATACAAAAATTCACCCATATTATAGTTAGCGTTTGCGTGCTCGGCATTCAGCGCCAGCGCGGCTTGGTAGCTTTTTACCGCAGCATTCATATCACCTTGGTCACGTAAAGTTTCGCCTAAATTATTGTGCGCATCAGTGTAATCGGGGAATAGTTGAATAGATTTTTGATAGCTATTCACAGCCGCTTCCAAATCGCCTTTATCACGCAAAGCCGTGCCCAAATTAAAGTAGCCGCGCGCGTCTTGTGGATTGATTTTTAAGCCTTTATGATAGCTGGTGATGGCTTGTTCTAACTTGCCTTGACGCTGAAAAACCGTGCCTAAATTGCCAAAAGCCTCAAAAAAATTAGGATTAACTTTTATAGCCTGCTGATAAGCGCTTGCTGCCTCGTCCAATTGATTCAAATTTGTAAGCGCGATACCTAAATTGAACAGCAAATCTGGCATATTGGGCTGTAATTTGAGCGCGTTTTTGTAGCTAGTTACAGCTTCGGCAAATTTTTGTTGGCCATCAAGCGCAAGCGCAAGTACATGATGCAAAATGAAAACGTTGGTGTGCTTCGCAATTAAGCTTTTAGCCATGCTTTCAGCTTGTGCTAATTGGCCGTTGCTAAGCAGATTAATTAGGCCGTGAACTTCCTGCTGATTAGGTTGTGCTGTGGAAGAGTTTGCCATGCTTTTTAAACTTAAATTAATTATAATTACTTTGTAAGCGAGTGGCCATTTGCTTTAAAAGCTGCATGGCCACCCGTGGCTCGTCTGCCAACATGGCATCAATATTTTCGGCATAAATCACGATAATACGCGCCGCATCAGAGGCAACAATGGCGTCAGCGCTAGTAGGTTTTTCGGCGAGGATGGCCAGTTCGCCAAAATAATCGCCCGCTTGCAATTCACGATGAATTTTATCACCATTCGTTAATTGAACCTTGCCATCCACTAAATAATACAAATTACGCTCAGTATTGCCACGCTCAAAAATATATTCTCGGTGCTGCAAGCTAATCCCATAGCGGCTCATAAGGGTTTCAATATAATTGGCCTTGTTGGGCGAGCCATTAAATAAACCTTTCAGTAGCAATACGTCTTTTTTATGTAATGTAGAGATAAGCACGGTGCCGAGCAAAAACACGGCAAAATTTAGGTACAGCCAAGTAATCGATACAAACATGGTTTTCATGCCGCCAAAAACGGCACCATAATTTTGATTAAGTGACAAAAATAAGCCAAATGCTGGTCGCATCATGAGCCAAAGTAAAGCGGTTAAAAAAGCGCCTAACAGCAGGTGCACAAAGGCTACATGTATGGGAAAAAACACTTTGTAAAAAATCGTAATTAACAGCGTGGTAAGCACTAAGGTGCCAAATGTAACGATAATATTGATCTGAATAATAGGTAAATGAATTGCTAAAAAGCGGATGCTTTTTTCAATAATAAAACCCGCAAAAGTAAACAAGAAAAACAGCAGCAATATTCCCAAAACTGAAATTACATCTTTGATTTTGCGTCTGAAATATGAAGGGGCTTCGACCATAGAGGCAATGCTATAAAATGCCGAGCGCATGGCGCTTGCCAACGGGGTGACCGTCCAAAGCAATACAAATAAGCCCACAGCGCCCCATGCGGCTTTGGTTTGCGTGGCACTGTAAACCTCCACCATTATTTTGCCGCTAAATTCTGGTACCAAATTCCCAGTGAGAATGGCTAATTTTACAATGGCGTAATCGGATGAAAATACAAGGTGACTTAAAAGAAAGAAAATCAATAACACTAATGGAATCAATGCAAAAAGCGCATAGAAAGATAATGAGGCCGACATGCCGAACACGTTGTGGCGCATGAAACCTAACAACGTCTCACGCAATACAAATAGAGGCGTGGCGTATTCACGCTTAGCATAGGCATAAATAGATTTATCTAGTACAGGGTGATGCGCTAGATTTTTGATTTTTGCAAATTTATTTGGGTTTACTGGGTTCATGATTCCATTAGTGCCGTGCTTAAATTTAGCTTAAAGCTTTAAATTTTTCAGTCGCCCCAACTAAAGCGCTGGTAATGCCTGGCTCCATGGCCGAGTGTCCTGCATCTGCCACCATAATAAACTCAGCATGCGGCATGGCGCGCGCTAGCTCCCACGCGGTTTGCGGCGGACACACCATATCATAACGCCCTTGCACAATCACGGTGGGAATTCTATGTAGTGTTGCGGCAAGCTTTAATAGGGCATCGCCATCAACAAAACATTGGTGCTGAACGTAGTGAATTTGAACGCGCGCACGCGCCACTTCAATTGATTGTTCTTTTTGCAAATCTTCAGGTGTATTGGTAGCTTCGCTGGTGCTGGCCTCGAGCGGTTTCAAGCGCATCATCGATGATTCATATGCGTTCCAATGCGTTGCGGCAGGCACATTTATTTGCGCATCGGCAGAAAAAATACGTTTTGCGTAAGCGCTTAATACATCGTGACGTTCATTTTCTGGCAAATAACTGATTAAGCTGTGCCAAACTTCAGGATAAAACTGCTGCACCCTGCCCAAAAACCAAGCCAGCTCTGTGGCACGACTTAAAAAAATGCCACGTAACACCAAAGAAATAACTTGATTTGCATGTTTAACCGCATATGCCAACCCTAAAGTACTGCCCCAGGATCCGCCAAATACGTGCCATTTGGCGATGCCTAAATGATTGCGCAAAGTTTCAATGTCATCGACCAATTCGTCCGTGGTGTTTGCCTGAACCTCGCCCTGTGGCGTGCTACGACCGCAGCCACGCTGATCTAGCAAAACAATGCGGTAATGTTGTGAGTCAAAAAAGCGTCGCTGTGTAGCGTTGCAGCCACTGCCTGGCCCACCATGTAGAAAAACCACAGGAATTCCATCTGGATTACCACATTCTTCGTAATAAATTTGGTGTAAATTGCTTACTTTTAGCCAACTTTTGCTAAAAGGTTCGATTTCCGGATACAAATTGTAATTGGGTTGGCTCATAGTTCCCCTACGTTTTCTAATTGATTTTATTGACTATTTTAATATTAAAAAAATAACTGTTAGTTGGATAAAAAAATATTTTAAATATTTGTTAATAAATTGTAACCAAAGTGTTGCAATTAATATCGACTTGTTTTATATTGCAGTTCGCACATGAAAATGTGGCGAAAAGTAAGCTCTAAGTTTGTGATAAATACCGCAGTGAAAATTGTAGTCCAAGTTGCAAAATTCGAGTTTACTTTTAATTAACCCTTAGTAATATAACTTTGGAGATAAAACAATGAAATTAAATACAATGAAGCTAGCTTTGGGCTTAGTTGCAGGTTTATCAGCGGCATTGCCGATGGTAGCATCAGCAGCTGCAGACCAAGAAGCAGCAATCGCAAATGCAAACAACTGGGCTGACCCGCGCGGCGGCTACATGAATCAAGCTTACAGTACTTTGTCACAAGTAAACAAAGGTAACGTAAAAAACCTTAAAGCTGCTTGGACATTTGCAACCGGTGTAAACCGTGGTCACGAAGGTTCACCACTTGTTATTGGTAACATGATGTATGTACATACAGCATTCCCAAATAACGTATACGCACTTGATTTAAACGACAATCAAAAAATCGTTTGGCAATATTTCCCTAAACAAGATCCTAGCGTTCAAGCAGTTCTTTGCTGCGATAACGTAAACCGTGGTCTTGGTTACGGCGATGGCAAAATCTATCTACAACAAAATGACGGCAACTTAGTTGCTTTAGACGCTAAAACAGGTGCTAAAGCCTGGTCAGTATTAGTAAACGACCCAAAAGTCGGCGCTACTAACACTAACGCACCACAAGTACGTAAAGACAAAATCTTAACGGGTTGTTCAGGTGCTGAGTTCGGCGTACGTTGCTTCTTAGCTGCATACAACATCAAAGACGGTTCATTAGCATGGAAAGCTTACTCAACAGGCCCAGATGCTGAAGTGTTGATTGGTGCTGATTTCAATGCTGCAAACCCATCATACAATGCTTTGTCAGTGTACAAAGACATCAACGGTGGTAACAAACAAGGCGGTTCTTTTGAAGCGCTTCCTGATGCTGAAATCAAAATCGGCGAAAAAGAATTGGGTACACGTACCTGGTTGAAACCACAAGCTGTTAAAGATGGCTGGCAAC
>JANYGD010000140.1 GCA_025359405.1 Methylotenera sp.
GAATCGGAATTGATGGCATGACAGGACCCGCCATTAAATTACCATTCTCTCATTAATGATATTAAACTGAAATTTATAAGTTTTATTATCGCTTGTAATTTGTATTTAACATCAAGGCTAGATGAAGTCTATCTTTTGCCCCCAAACACGCAAAAATAGCTCCAAGATGGGCTTTAACAGTACGCTCTGTTATATTCAAAATTCTAGCAATTTCTTTATTACTCAATCCCTTAGCGGCTTCCATTGCAACTTCTTGTTCACGCTTGCTTAGCTTACTTAATAAGGTTTGTACATATTCGGCTTGATTTCCAACTAATTTGGTAGAAATTTCAATTAATCTCTGTAAAAGTGCCTGACCTAGCCATAGCCCACCATGACTAATGACCGTTTTTATTTCTTTGAGCACCTCTGGTGCTGAGTAGGCATGACAATACCCCATTGCCCCCATACTCAAAATATGTAGTGCCTCCGCCTGGTTTGGTGCGTTGGCTAACACGATAATTTTAGCGTTTTTATATTTTTTTTGAATAAGTGAAACGGTGTTAGTAAGCCATTCTTGCCTATCTTCATTCATATGCAACCAAAAAATGACACTTGCCTCTTTTTGAATTTTTGCTGGTTTTGCTTGAACGGTAGCCGCAATTTCGGCTTTTGGAAAAGCTTCTACCCAACTCACCAAGCCTGTTTTAAGCGGAGAGATGAAAATATCTTGCATTAATTATCTCTCACTAAAGGCGTATGATTTAGCTTTTAACACTGGTTTTAACAAATATGAAAGTATGGTCTTTTTGCCAGTCAAAATATCCACTTGTGCCACCATACCAGGAATAATCGGCAGCCCCTTACCCAAACTAAGTTGCAGGGTGCGCACCCGCACCAAATAATAGGCGTTGCCTTTATCATCTACCGTTGAATTTGGCGCAATACTTTCTACTACCGCGTCCAGGGTGCCATAAATAGTGTAGTCATAAGCACTTAATTTGACGACCGCAGGCTGACTGGGGCGTAAAAATGCAATATCTTTGATTTGTACTTTAGTTTCTAACACCAAGACTTCATCGGTTGGCACTAGCTCTAACACTTCTTTACCTGGCTGTATCACACCGCCTATTGTATTAAAAAACAGGCGACTCACTTTTCCATTGACCGGTGATTTTAAAGTGGACTGTTTAACTTTATCGCTAAGCCCAACGCTAGATTCACTAATACTATTTAATTTAGCGGTTGTGTCATTCAGCTCGCCGCGTACTTTATTGCGAAAATTTTGTTCTGATTCAGCAATTTTGCTCTTGGCCTCACTTATAGAAGATTGAATGCGACTGATTTGCGCTTGAGCTTGATCAATCTCACCTTTCGCCCTTGTAGCTTCACGCTCTAATTTTAAAATGTCAATTTCAGACACCGCACCACTGGCTAACAATGGTTTGTTGGCAGCCAGCTCTTTATTAGCAGAATCATAAGTTTTTTCGGCTGTCTCTTTCTTGAATCTTACCTCATCCAGCTCTTTTTCACGTTGCACCATTTGGTCGCGAGCGATACTCACAATCGAATCGAGTTCCTCGCGGCTAGTAGTATATAAAGCGTATTCTTGCTCATATACCTGTGGATTATCTATCTTCACTTCTGGCGGTGGTAAAAAAACGCTACCATCCGCAAGCGCTTTTAATCTCGCCTGTTTAGCTAATAGAGATATATACTGCCCTTGATTCTCTCGTAACGATGACACTGCACGCGTTCCATCTATTTTGATTAATGGCATCCCTACTTTTACGATGTCACCTTCCCTCACTAAAATTTCAGACACAATACCGCCATCTAGCGATTGAATAACTTGCAGCTGGTGTGATGGAATCACTTTGCCCTCGCCGCGCGTTACTTCATCTACTTTGGCAAACCAAGCCCACACCAACGCAGCAACTAAAATAGCAAAAATACAATATAACAATTTTCTAGCTCTAAGCGGCTCCTGCTCTAAAATTGCCAAATCGGCTTCTTCGTGCCAAGCCAAGTCATCGCGACTTTCGGTGGGAACTGCCCGATCCACCATATAATAAATTGGTTTAGTAAGCCAAGATTGCTTTTTAACAAAGTTATTAAAACTACCTATTTTATTAAATAAATCTTCACTCATTATTTAACCCCACTCATAGCGCTTTACCTATCTTGCCTGCGCGCAAAGCCTCAGTCACTTGATCTTTAGGGCCATCAGCCACTACTCTGCCAGAGTCAATCACAATAATGCGGTCAGCCATATCAAATAATGTGGCGCGATGCGTAATCAATACCACCGTTTTTCCAATAGATGTTTCTATCAAACGATTTTTTACGGCGTCTTCAGACGAATGATCCATCGCGCTAGTAGGCTCGTCCAATAAAAGAATTGTGGGCCTGCCAATTAAGGCGCGCGCAATGCCAACACCTTGTTTTTGGCCACCCGAGAGTGTTTCTCCGCGCTCCCCCACCAGCAAATCAAAGCCTTTAGGATGCGCATTGATAAACTCACTTATGCCGCCCGCATGCGCCGCGGCTAGTACCGTAGAATCATCTGCGTGTGGTGAGGTAATGGTTAAATTTTCACGCATCGTTCCATAAAATAAATGCGTATCTTGTTGCACATAGCCCACGCAACGGCGTAGTTCGGCAGGGTCAATTTGGCGCGAATCGATACCATCTATCAAAATCGCGCCCTCAGTGGGTTGATAAAGCCCTAGAATAAGTTTGTGAATAGTAGTTTTGCCTGAGCCCATGCGCCCCAATAAAGCCACATGCTCACCCGCTTTAATCTTGAATGAAACCTTAGTTAATGCACTTTCTTCGGCCTCAGGATATTTAAAACTGACTTCTCTAAATTCAACATCACCTCTAAAAGTAGGACGTGATAAGAAATTTGAATCTAATGGCCGTTCTACTGGTTTATTCATCACCCCATCCAACGACTGTAGCGATGTGGACGCGGTATGATATTGCGTGAGCAAGCCTGCAGTTTGTGAGATTGGCACCAACGCGCGCGAAGCCAGCATGGTGCTTGCTATCAAGCCGCCCATAGTGAGCTCTCCATTAATTACCAAGTACACGCCCAGCAACACCAGTACAACGGTGGTGAGTTGCTGTAAAGCATTTGAACCATTATTAATGGATGCTGATAGTAGCCGCAATTTACTGCCGACTTCAGTTAGAAAGCTGGCGCTGTGTTCCCATTTGCGCTGCATAGCACCTTCCACACCAAGCGCTTTTACCGTTTCTAGGCTTACCAAACTTTCTATCAAGGTGGCGTTGCGTGCTGCACTCGCGCGATACATGGTTTCTGAAAGTTCGTGCATTTTGGTTTGTACACTAAACGCATACACTAGCATCGCAATACTGCCAAGAATCACTGGCACCACCATAGGCAAGGAGATCCAGGCCATCACGCCAATAAAAATCAGGCCAAACGGCACATCAATCAAGGTGGTAATGGTAGCTGAGGTAATAAAATCGCGCACACTTTCAAATGAGCGTAAATTACTGGCAAGCGAACCCACTGAATTGGGGCGTTGCTCCAAACGCGTGCCTAATACTTGTTCCATAATACGCGCACTCAATTTCACATCAATACGCATGCTGGCCCAATCGAGAAAGTAGCCACGCATGGTGCGCAAAATAAGGTCACCAATCACAATAATTGAAACCCCAATCGCCATCACCCACAGTGTTTCAGTCGAGCGATTAGGCACCACGCGGTCGTAAACATTCATCGTAAACATCGGCATGGCAAGCGCGAATATATTCACTACAAACGCTGCTACCATAATATCGCGATAGATACGTTTATTCTCTGCCAACGTGCCCCAAAACCAATGTTTTAAGCGCACCTTGCCTACCTCTGGCGCACGTTTATCAAACACGTATTTAGGCTTGGTAACAATGAAATAACCAGAATATTGCGCAACAATAGTTTCTAGTGGCACTGTTACTTCAGCGTCACCAAATTCTGGGTAGATTACGCGTGCAGTATTGGTTTTTTTATCAAGACCTGCCAGTTTGCAAGCCTCATCATTATTTAACAATAATGTGACAGGTAAAATTTCGGGGCGAATTTGGTTTAATGGTTTTTTGAGGGTTGTTACAGAAAGATTTTCACGCTCAGCTGCACGCTTAAATAGCGCAGGCGTCATTTTGCCATTACGCAATGGCAAGCCAGCTATTAACGCATCCCTAGTAGTAACCACTTGATGCGTGCGGCAGGCCAGAACCAAACAACCTAATAGTGAATCATGCAGATTGATTTGGTTCTGAGTCAGATCTGCCAACTCTTTATTTTTTAAATTGATGCTGTCTAGGTTTATATTGTCCGCGCTCATCGCTACAACCAGTTTTAATTACAATTTAATGTAATGTATCAACATTTGGGCAATACTACAAATGGAATTAAAGTATATCTCGGCTACAAAAAGTGCAGTTAGACCAAGAATTATAAAATTTTACGTCTAAATAAGGGTTTTGGAGGCGCGAACCAGAGTCGAACTGGTCTAAACGGCTTTGCAGGCCGCGGCATAACCGCTTTGCTATCGCGCCATGTAAACTTTAATAATGACTTAAACCAAAACGGCGAAAGCATGATTGCATTCGCCGTTGTGTACTTTTAACTAGGCTAGTTAAAGTATAGATTATGGAGCGGGAAACGAGGCTCGAACTCGCGACCTCAACCTTGGCAAGGTTGCGCTCTACCAGCTGAGCTATTCCCGCGTTAAGAAGCGAGCATTTTAGCGATTTTCACAATACTGTCAAGACTAAAATGACGCTCACAGCGCTTATTTATTTGTCCCTTATTTTTGGCAAAGCCTGCTTCAGGTAATAAACCATTGATAGCAATGTTAAAAATGCGGCAATTACAATAAGTACGTGCCCAACAATCTGTGTTTGAAATGTGCCCAAGTTGCCCAAATGAATATTATCCCAATACAACAAAAACAAAATCGCCAGCATTTGTACGGCGGTTTTAACTTTGCCTATCATCGCCACGCCCACGCTGCTGCTTTGGCCTTCGCCCGCCATCCATTCGCGTAGTGCACTCACGGCGATTTCGCGGCCTATTATAATCAAGGAAACAATCGCCCCCACACGCCCGAATTCCACCAGCACAATCAACGCCGCCGCCACCATCAGCTTATCTGCTACTGGGTCTAAAAACGCGCCGAATGCTGAGGTTTGATGCCAACGTCGCGCCAAATAGCCATCTAGCCAATCGGTAAATGCGGCAATCGCAAATATTACAGTTGTGAAAACATTTACCCAATGCGAAGGCATGGCGCCTAATGTGCGCAGATTATTCGGCCAGTAAAACGCGCCAACAAATATTGGAATCAGTAAAATACGCAACCATGTAAGCATGGTAGGAATGTTGTACTTCATTTAATGAAACTCTCCGTGAATTTTTTCAGCCAAACTTTTGCTGATGCCTTCAACTTGGGCAATTTCATCCATACTAGCATTTTTCACCCCGTCTAATCCACCAAAGCGTGTCAGTAGCGCTTTGCGGCGTTTCGCGCCAATGCCAGTAATATCTTCTAAACTCGAATGCAAACGCGCTTTTGCGCGCTTAGCGCGGTGCCCTGTAATGGCGAATCGGTGGGCTTCATCGCGAATTTGCTGCAGCAAATGCAAACCAATATTATCGCTCGGCAAATTCAACATTTCGCCCGTGTCGCCGAAAATCATGGTTTCCAACCCAGGTTTACGGTCTTCACCTTTGGCAATGCCGATGAGCAAAATATCTTCTAAACCAACCTCTTGCATCACCTCTATCGCCACACCAAGCTGGCCTTTGCCACCGTCAATAAACACCAAATCAGGCCGAATACCCTCGCCTGCCGCCACTTTTTTGTAGCGTCGCGTCAACACATCACGCATCGCCGCGTAATCGTCACCGGGCGTAATGCCCGTGATGTTATAGCGCCGATATTCGCCATTCTGCAAATCACCCTTGTCAAACACCACGCAGCTCGCCACCGTTGCTTCGCCCATGGTGTGGCTAATGTCAAAGCATTCGAAGCGTTCAATGTTTTCGGGTAAATTTAATGCCTCGCGCAGCGCCAATAACCGCGCCGCTTGGTTGCTCGATGTCTGCTGTTGCTGCGTCAATGCCAGTTCTGCATTGGTTTGCGCCATTTTTAGCCACACACGCTTATCGCCAATCGCGTTGGTTTGAATGCGTACCTTTCTATTCGCTTGCTCGCTCAGCGCTTGCTCAAAGTCTTTGCTGTCAAATTCCACACCGCTCACAATCAATGGCGGCGTATTTTGTGCCACGTAATGCTGCGTTAAAAACGCTTCAATCATTTCCGTCGACTCTACTTTTCCTAGGGCATCTTGCGTATTTTTAGGAAAGTAACTTTTATCGCCCAAATGCCGTCCGCCGCGTATCATCACCAAGTTGATACAGTACTCGCCGTTATTGGCTGCTAGCGCGATAATATCTGCATCGTTCACGCTAAAATCGCTCACAAATTGCTTGGCCTGCACCTGCCGCAACGCCTGCATGCGGTCACGGAACACAGTCGCCATTTCATATTCCTGATTCGCCGCCGCCGTGTTCATTTTGTCGCCCAAGGCATTCATTACCTCGTTGGTTTTGCCTTCCAGAAACATCGCAGCGTGGTTCACGTCATGCGCATAATCCTCAGCGTTGATAAAATCTACACAAGGCGCGGTACAACGCTCGATTTGATACTGTAAACAAGGCCGCGAGCGATTAGCAAACACGGTATTCTCACACGTGCGCAGCTTAAACACTTTTTGCAGCAACTGAATACTCTCACGCACCGCCACTGCGTTGGGGAAAGGGCCAAAATACTGATTGCCTTTGCGCTGTGCGCCGCGGTGAAACGCCAAGCGCGAGAATTTGTCATTAGAAAGAGTGATGTAAGGGTACGATTTGTCATCGCGAAACAGCACGTTGTAACGCGGCATCAAGCCTTTAATCAGGTTGTTTTCCAGCAACAAAGCTTCTGCCTCGTTGTGGGTGACGGTGGTTTCAATTTTGACGATATTACTCACCATCATGCGCGTACGTGGACTAGGCAAGTTTTTGTTGAAATACGATGAAACGCGCTTTTTTAAATCCTTCGCCTTACCCACATAAATCACTTCATCTGTGGCGTTGATCATGCGATACACACCCGGCAGATTCGGCAGGTTTTTTAATATGAGTTTAGGGTCGAACATCAATATTTCACGTCACCCCAGCAAACTCCCGCCGATTGCCCAATCTTCCATTTTCACCTCTTCAAACACGATATAGGTATAGCTGGGTGGTTTGTGCGCATGCTTTTGCAGGGTTTCGGTGATTTCTTTGGCGATTTCCTTCTTCTGTTCTTTGCTGATAGATCCGGCGAGTTTTACATTAACGTATGGCATTTTAGTTCTCCTTTACTAACAATGATTGAATTTGCGCAAACACATTATGAAACATAGCCTCAGTAAGGCGTTTAGTCTGCGTGTTGTAACGGCTGCAATGATAACTATCTACCAAAATTTGACCTTTTGGAAGTGCATGTTGCGCAGCATGGCCAAATTTATAATCTTTAATTTTTAAACCGAATGCTTTTAACACCGCCAAATGCGCAACATTGCCTAACGCTAAAATGACGCTATTTGTTGTTAAATTCTGCAATTCTGCTGCTAAAAACTGATTACATGTGGCTATCTCTACTGGCAGTGGTTTATTTTCTGGCGGCAAACATTTCACCGCGTTGCTGATGCGGCAGTTGATGAGACGTAAAGAATCATCTGCCGAAACGGATTGCGACTGCGTGGCAAAGCCATATTTATACAACGTTTCGTATAACAAAATACCTGCATGGTCACCCGTAAAAGGCCTGCCCGTTCTATTGGCGCCATGCATGCCAGGTGCAAGACCGACAATGAGCAAACGCGCATTCGCATCGCCAAATGGCGGAACCGGTTTGCAAAAGTAGTCTGGATTTTTAAGTTTCACCTCGTCCAAAAAGCCCGCTAGACGAGGACATCGGCGGCATTCAATATCAAAAACTTTAGTCATGCTGTTGCGACTTTCCGTGTAATGTGCGCCAAATATCGCGTATCAGGTTTAAAGTGAATGCCAATAACAACAATGAAATGAGTAAAGACAAAATCGGGTCAATCGGCATCCAGCCCGTGAAATAAATAATTACACCTGCAGCAACCGCAGCAATTGAGCCTAGCAAATCACCCATCACATGCAAAAATGCAGCGCGATTATTCAGCGTTTCCGCATGATGAACCGCTTGATGATGCAGCTGCTTAGCGACGACTAGATTCACTATCAAACCTAAAGTTGCAATAATTGTCAGACCCAAACCTTGCACCTGATGTGGGTGCTTGAACCTCACAATCGCTTCAATCAGCACAAATACGATCACAGACAGCAAGGTGATTGCATTGATGATTGAAACTGCCAATTCAGCATAACTTACACCACATGCGTGCCGCGCCACATTGGGCTTTTTAGCTATAACGCCTGCCATCCAAGCCAAGCCAAGAGCTGCAACGTCTGAAAACATATGCCCTGCATCGCTTAACAGGGCTAAAGAGCCTGTGTACCAACTGCCAACTGCCTCAACAATCGCAAAGATAAAAATTAGTAAAAATGGGATGAGATAATGATCGTGGTGGTCGTGGTCGTCGTGCATTGCTGGGGTGTTTTGGACAGGATTATTCATAGGTGAAATGCTAACCGAAAACCCAACATTAAGCATGATAAGCAACGAAAAATTTATCCAGCTACGTTGTTGAAAGTTATAATAATGAGCTATGTTAAGTTACCGCCACGCCTTTCATGCCGGCAACCACGCCGACGTGCTCAAGCACTACGTATTAAGTTTAGTGCTGAATTACATGAACCAAAAGGATAAACCTTATTGGGTGGTGGATACGCACGCGGGTGCGGGCATGTACGCGCTTAAGAGTGAGTTTGCACAAAAAAATGCTGAGTTTAAAACTGGCATTGCGCGACTTTTTGGTGCTAATAACTTGCCTGAATCACTAGAAAATTTCGTCAAAATTATAGAAAAATACAATGAAAACAATAAACTAGAATATTACCCCGGCTCCCCAAAAATTGCAGAAGCGCTTCTACGCAAAGACGATAAATTGCGATTGTTTGAGCTTCACCCGAGCGATTGCAAACTGCTCATTGAGAATTTTAGAGATAAAAATCGCCAAACCAAAGTTGAATTGCAAGATGGTTTTACAGGCATCAAGGTATACCTGCCACCACCCACCAAGCGCGCCGTGGTGCTCATCGACCCGCCTTATGAGCTAAAAGACGATTACCAGCGTGTGTTAGATTGCATCAAAGACAGCTTGAGCCGCTTTGCGACTGGTACTCATATTATTTGGTACCCATTGTTGCAACGGCCAGAACCCGCCGAAATGATCAATAAACTAATGCTCTTGAATGCACCAAATTGGCTACAGGTTGAAATGCTAGTTCAAGCGCCTAATGATGAAGGTTTTGGTATGCATGGCAGCGGCTTGTATATTATCAACCCACCGTGGACATTGCCTAAAGCTTTAGAAGCAACAATGCCGATTTTGACGAAATTGCTGGCGATAGATGAAACGGCGAATTATCAAATGACTAGCCATATCCAATAGCGTAATTTAAACGTATTGTGCCAAAATGTACCCCAGCACAATGCCCACTAATAGCGCGATAGTAAGGCCGCGATATGTGAGTACATCTTGGCTGTAACCGCGCTTAATGGCAATATACGAAATGACGTAACCCACCGCGTTGAGCAGCCATATAAAGCCAATGCTGAGCACTTTCACGATGATTGGCCCAATGATAGGCACAATGCCGACAATGCCCACCAACCAAGCAAATACGCCAGATAGCAAGCCGATGACCACTGCGCTACCTGCGATGACTTTATTATCCACGTGGTAACGATAGCCCAAATAAACGAGCGCCGCCAATAGCAAAAAAATTGGCAGCATCAGCCGCCAATCTTTTAGCGCAGATTTCTTATCCGCTTGTACAGCCATGTTCTTTTAATACACGCTTGGTTGACGCTGGATGCTGTGCCAAAGTATAGCTACCTGACGAACCAACGGCTGGGCGCACTGGTCGACGCAATAATTCGCCGCCGCAATTAGGACAATTGCCGTGCAGCACGTTGTCAGCGCAACCTTTGCAGTAAGTGCACTCAAACGAACATATCATTGCTTCTTTAGACTCTGGTGGTAAATCTTTATCACAACACTCACAGTTTGGACGAAGTTCTAACATCATGCTATCCCTTTATACTGATTCCATAATCGGGATGACCTTTTTGCCGCTACTCAAAGTATCCAGCGCCGCTTTGTATTCGGTCATTTGGTCAAAATTGAGGTATTTATAAATATTGGTCACATCGTTAAGTTTGCTACCCACTGTTTCCAAATATTCGGCGTGACTAGGCATGCGACCAAGCTTGGCGCACACAGCAGCTAACTCAGCGGAACCCAAGTAAACACGGGCATCGCGACCCATACGGTTATCGAAGTTTCGGGTCGAAGTTGAGAATACAGTTGCTTTGTCCGCCACGCGCGCTTGGTTGCCCATGCACAGGCTACAACCTGGCATTTCAGTGCGCGCACCGGCGATGCCAAATACCGAATACACTCCTTCCTCACGCAATTGCGCTTCATCCATGCGGGTTGGCGGGGCTATCCATAGCGTCGTAGGGATATTGCCTGTGCCTTCCAGCACTTTTGCTGCCGCGCGATAGTGGCCGATATTGGTCATGCAACTGCCAATAAACACTTCGTCGATTTTATCGCCTGTGACTTGAGACAGCGGCTTGATGTCGTCGGGATCGTTCGGGCAAGCCACCAGCGGCTCTTTAATTTCGTTAAGGTTAATTTCAATCACATGTGCATACTCGGCGTCTTTATCCGATTGCAGTAATTCAGGTTTTGCCAGCCATGCTTGCATGTTGCCGATACGGCGTTGCAGGGTGCGCGCATCTTCATAACCGTTTTCAATCATGTTTTGCATCAGCACGATATTCGAATTCAAAAACTCAATCACGGGAGCCTTGTCTAAAAACACCGTACAACCATTCGCAGAGCGCTCGGCAGAGGCATCAGCAAACTCAAAAGCTTGTTCTACTTTTAAATCGGGCAAACCTTCAATCTCTAAAATACGGCCGTTAAATACGTTCCTTTTACCTTGTTTACCAACGGTTAAAGTGCCTTCTTGTATGGCTACGTAAGGGATCGCATTCACTAAATCACGCAAGGTAATTCCAGGTTGCATCTTGCCTTTAAAGCGCACCAATACCGATTCGGGCATATCCAGCGGCATGGCACCGGTAGCGGCGGCAAACGCCACAAGCCCAGAACCTGCGGGGAATGAAATACCAATCGGGAAGCGCGTGTGCGAGTCACCACCGGTGCCCACCGTGTCGGGCAATATCAATCTATTCAACCACGAGTGGATAATGCCATCACCTGGGTGCAAAGTAACACCGCCGCGACTCGACATAAATTCCGGCAATTCGTGCTGCAACTTAATATCCACGGGCTTTGGGTAAGCTGCGGTGTGGCAG
>JANYGD010000161.1 GCA_025359405.1 Methylotenera sp.
TATGCGTCAAGATGAGCCGGGTGTAGAATTGGCGAAAGTGTTTGCTTAAAGGATTAAACAATGACAAATCCAAAAGAAATCAAAAATATGTTCCTGGCAATTCGCCCACGCCGCATGCGTAAAGATGAGTTCTCCCGACGCTTAATGCGCGAAAACGTGCTGACGACGAATGACCTCATTTACCCCGTGTTTGTGCTTGAAGGTGAAAATAAGACTGAGGACGTCAAATCAATGCCCGGCGTACAGCGCCAAAGTATTGATGTATTGCTTAAAACAGCAGCGGAGTGCGTTAAACTCGGCATTCCAGCGCTGGCGCTATTTCCAGTCATAGAGCAACAACACAAAAGCCTAGACGCGGCAGAAGCATACAACCCAAAAGGGCTTGTTCCGCGCACGATTAAAGCGCTTAAAAAAGCGTACCCAGAGCTCGGCGTTATTACCGATGTCGCGCTCGACCCTTACACCACGCATGGGCAAGATGGCCTGATTGATGATACGGGTTATGTGATGAATGACGAAACTGTTGCCGTATTAGTCAAACAAGCGCTATGCCACGCCAAAGCGGGCGCAGATGTGGTTGCGCCGAGTGACATGATGGATGGCCGCATTGGGGCGATTCGCGACGCACTAGAAGAAAACGGCTATATCCACACCAAAATTTTGGCCTATTCTGCCAAATACGCCTCGGCGTTTTACGGACCTTTCCGCGATGCAGTAGGCTCATCGGCAAATTTAGGCAAAGGCAATAAATACAACTATCAAATGGACCCTGCTAACAGCGACGAGGCGATTAAAGAAGTCGCGCTGGATATTGAAGAAGGCGCGGACATGGTGATGGTAAAGCCTGGCTTGCCGTATCTCGATATTGTACGCCGTGTGAAAGAGGAGTTTGGCGTCCCGACCTATGCCTACCAAGTGAGCGGCGAATACGCCATGCTGAAAGCCGCTGCGCAAAATGGATGGCTGGATGAAAAAGATTGCGTTATGGAGAGTTTGTTGGCGTTTAAGCGGGCGGGGGCAGATGGCGTGTTGACGTATTTTGCGATGGATGTGGCGAGATGGTTGAAGGCATGATTAGAGTCTAACGTGACAATTGTTGAGTTAATTAATCAAATTGATAAGGCATTTGATGGGGCAGAGCATTCTGAAACCTCTTTGCGGCAGTTTGTTCTGACAAATAAATTCGGTTTGTCACGGGATATAACTGACAGCGAATGGAGTGAAGCAGGAAAAAATAGAGTTGATACTAAGTGGCAAGAGATTCCTGATTCCGAAATTCAAGAGTGCGACAGCATGCTGGCACACATGGATTCCGTTGAGTTCCGATATTTTTTGCCTGCGTACATGACATATGCTTTAAAAAATTATCAGGAATCAACTTGGGGCAATGATATTTTAACTAGCATAATATTTTCTTTGTATCCATCCTCAAAAGAATCTGACTTATATACCTATGGGGTTAGGCAGTTATCATTACTTGATAACAGTCAGCAACTAGCTATAGTTGTCTTTCTAAGGTTTGTTGCTTCTTCTGTAGATTATTCTAATAGTGACGCAAATATAGCCTTAGAACGTTATTGGAACAAAGTAATTCGGAATATTTGAGTCACCATTTCGCCTCTAGGCGAGTTTCTTTCTTTTGCTTAGCCAAAAGAAAGAAACCAAAGAAAAGGCTACCCCGCTGCCGCTTGTTTCCTTCGGTCTTAGCGCCGCATCTGGGCGGCTGTGGAACTCGCGCTTTCAGCACTCAAACAGTCCTCGCCGCTTATCCATCTGCCGCTCAAGCCGAAGGCGCGGCAAGGGGATTTAAAGTCACAACCATACGAACCTGACGAAAGTCGGAATCCAGTGACTTTGGTATGAGAAATTAAGTCGCTGGATTCCGTGTCAAGCACGGAATGACAAATAATAGATGCTCTACACACTAATATATTCATACGTCTTCCAGAGCATCTATTTTAAGTGTTTAAAAGCACTTGTAAGTCCGTAATATCTGCTCGTTCTGCATTGCTGCCATCACTGGTTTTCTTTGTCGCAACGCGCATATCATCAACGTCAAACACGCTCAATTTTTGTAAGCCGAGTTCAGTTTCTAAGGTAAATACAGGTACGGTTTTGCGGACTTTTTCTTTTTTTTCTTTGCTGGGTTTATCCGATATTCGATATGATTTTTCGCTGCTATCAAACGGAATTTGCTGGTTAAGCAGAAACATTTCCACGTCTTTTGCGCTATCGGCAAATAAGTGAATATCCGTTTGCGAGAATTTCCCTGCGCTGCCATCTAGCACGCTGCCAGTGAGATGCGGGTTAAAGTGCTCGAACAACTGCATGGTAACAAGCGCGGTTTTGCGCAGTTTTTCTAACTCTAGCGGTTGTTCATCGGCGTTAAAAATTTCGTGGTAAAGCCTAATTTCTTCTTCAATTTCGGCGTTGGTGGGTAGCACGCTGCTCTCACTTACGCCTAACTGTTTGCCCGCTTTTTTCTTAGCAAAGGCAAAGTCATGTATGCCGTCTTCCGCCATCATACGCGCGGCTTGCTGGGCGATGAGTTGCCGAATGTGATCTAAATTTTCACGTGCCATGATGCCGAAAATAAAACTTCAAAAATAAAGTTTAAAAACCTGAAGGATTCAATACCTGTGATGCGGGGTCGTCATTCTTCCCACTACGATTGTTAACGCTTGGGGGCTTGGGACGCTCTTCATTTGGCCTTTGCGTAGCGGTGTTATTTTGAGACTGCTCAGGTGGATGCGGCTGCAACGGGTTATCTGAGATGCTGTTAGGGAACGCGCTTTCAGGAAAATCTGCAGCCGTCGGCTCTTCCATTGGCGGTAGAATAGTTTCTATCGCGGGAGGCGGGTTTTCCTGATAAAAATATTCGTATATGCCTTCTTCATCCTCATTCACAAGTATGCCTAATAGTGCGTCAATTTTCACTTGCATGACACCATCAGGCACGCTGTAAGGCACGTCTGGCATGCCATTTAGAGCAGTTGCCATGTAGCGTATCCAAATTGGCAGTGCAGCTTTGCCGCCCGTTTCATCTCTGCCTAGCGAGCGCGGTTGGTCAAAGCCTATCCACGCAATGGCGACCTGTTTGGGATTAAAGCCAGCAAACCAGGCATCCACTTGATTATTCGTAGTGCCGGTTTTGCCGGCCAAATCTTGCCGGCCGAGTACTTTCGCCTTGATAGCCGTGCCTTTTGCCACCACGTCTTGCATGATAGAAGTCATCAAAAAGGCGTTGCGCGCATCAATCACTCTTGGTGCGTCTTTTCCGGCTTGTTGGTAGTGCATTTCTTCAATCACTTTGCCATTGCTGTCGGTAATTTTGCTAATAAGATGCGGCGTAATGCGATAGCCGCCATTGGCAAATACCGCGTAGGCACCCGCCATGCCCCACGGCGTAACGGCACCAGCACCCAGCGCCATGGTTAAATAGGCAGGATGATCTTTACGTGAAAAGCCAAATTTGGTGATGTAATCCTGTGCATAAAGTGGCCCGATTTTTTGCAGTACACGAATCGACACCATGTTTTTTGATTTGGTCAGTGCTGTGCGTAAGCGAATGGGTCCGTCATATTTATTATCGAAATTTTTTGGTGCCCAATCTTTATCACTACCTAGTTCGCTGGCTGTCATCGATATTGGCTCATCTTCAACAATGGTGGCAGGCGTAAAGCCCTTTTCTAAAGCTGCAGAATAGACAAACGGTTTAAAGCTAGAGCCCGGCTGACGCCAAGCTTGAGTCACATGGTTAAATTTACTTTTGTTATAGTCAAAGCCGCCTACTAATGCGGTCACAGCGCCATCTTGTGGGTCAAGCGCCACCAATGCAGATTCAACCTGCGGTAATTGCACAATTATCCATTCATTTTGGCTTTTAATGACACGTACGACCGAACCAGCTTTTATTTTATGGTTTTTAGGGTCTTTATCAGCCAGGTTTTTTTGCAACAAACTTAAGCCTGTGCCGCTAATATCAAGGCTTTCATCATTTTTGGTATACACTTTGACAGATTTTGCTGAAACATCGGTGACGATGGCAGGTACGAAACCGTTATATTCCTCAATATCGTCCAAAGCCAATTGCAAGCCTTCAACAAGATTGGTCGATTTGAGTTGGTTTAAATCAATATTTTTTTCTGGTTTTTGATAACCTTGGCGACGTTGGTATTCTAAAATACCTTGCAAAACTGCGCTGTTAGCCGCTTCTTGATTAGCTTTTTTAATGGTGGTGTATACCTTCATGCCGCTACTGTAAATAGCATCTTGATAGCGCTCATAAAGCATTTGGCGCACAATTTCTGCCACATAATCTGCAGCAAAATCGCGCGATTGTTTAGAGGCTTTGAATATTAATTTTTGTTGTAAAGCTGCGCTGTAACTGGCTTGATTTATCATGCCATAACGAACCATATCAGATAATACCGCGTGTTGCCTTTCCGTGGCGCGTTTAGGGTTGATGTAAGGGTTGTAGCCAGAAGGCGCTTTTGGTAAGCCTGCCAGCAGCGCAGATTCGGCCAATGTCAGCTTATTTAAAGGTTTACCATAATATACTTGGGAGGCAGCTGCAAAGCCATACGCCCGTTGACCTAAATAGATTTGATTTAAATAAAGCTCAAAAATTTGATCTTTAGATAAAGCTTTTTCAATTTTCATCGCCAATAAAGCTTCTTTCACTTTAGTCACAATGTCGCGTTTTCCGCCAGGCACGGTGAAAAAGTTTTTAGCCACTTGCATGGTAATCGTACTTGCACCTTCGTGGGCTTTACCGATCAGATTGTCTTTAATTGCACGTAATACTCCAGTAGTGTCTACCCCGTGGTGTTCATAAAAACGCCTGTCTTCAATTGCTAAAACCGCATTTTTTAAATTTTGTGGCACATCTTGAATTTTCACAAGAGCACGCCGCTCTTCGCCAAATTCACTAATTAAGTAGCCATCGGCTGAATAAACACGCAGCGGAAGTTTGGGTTGATAGTTAGTAAGTGCTTCTAATGAAGGTAGCGTTGGATAAATGAGTGTGATGGCGAGCGCTGAGAGTGCAGCCAGCGTAAGCCCACCAACAACGACAAATAGTATGAGGAAGTGCCACCACTTTTTTGGAGTCATAAAGGGACTTTAACGAGTTGAATCATGCTTAATTGCAGTATTTGGGACAATGTATAAGCTTATGCCAATTAACTAAAACTTAGAAGACAATATTAATTATATAAAATAACAAAGAAATTACTATTGATTATATAGACTGTATTAAAAATGGTACATTAGTGGTAAAAGTGGCTTTTTAATAAATTTAAAATAAAAATTTGCTTTACAGGGCGATAAGTTGTTGCTAGGATTTAATGTAATTTATCACTATTGTGCATAACTAACGAATATTGAAAGAGAATTTTAATTTGAAATTCGATTTTTTTAATGAAAGTACACCGCCTCTAATTGGGGTTGATATAAGTACTTCAGCCGTCAAAATGGTAGAGCTCTCATCCTCGGGCAAGGGTACTTATCGCCTTGAGGGTTACTCTATAGCCGCTATCCCTAAAGATGCGATAGTAGATGGCAATGTCTCGGGATTAGAACAGGTTTCTGACGCTGTTAAGCTAGCATGGAAATTATTGGGTTCGCGCGAAAAGCGTACAGCGCTTGCTTTGCCTTCTGCGGCAGTGATTACAAAAAAAGTGTTGATGTCTGCCGATTTGCGTGAAATGGATATGGAAGCACAAGTCGAAGCTGAGGCGAATCAGTATATTCCTTTCCCCTTGGAGGAAGTGAATATCGATTTTCAGGTAATAGGCCCTTCTTCTAGTAATGCTGATGAAGTTGAGGTGTTGATTGCAGCAGCACGTAAAGAAAAAATTGAAGACCGTGTCGCGGCAGCCGAGGACGCTGGCCTTAAAGTAACAGTGATGGATGTGGATACATATGCCACAGAAGCCGCATATGGCCTTATTTCGAATCAGTTGCCCAATGCAGGTAAAGATCAAACCGTGATGATTGTGGATATTGGCGCTGTGATGATGCATATCAATGTATTGCATAACAACACCTCAATTTATACGCGCGAGCAAGCGTTCGGTGGTGGACAGTTAACACAAGAAATCCAACGTCGTTTTGGCTTATCAGTTGAAGAGGCCGAAATTGCAAAACGTAAGGGTGGCTTGCCTGAGAGCTACGACAATGAAGTGTTGCAACCATTTATGCAATCGATGTCGACCGAAGTGGCACGAGCGCTACAATTTTTTACTAGCTCTACACAATATAATCGTGTTGATCACATATTACTTGCGGGTGGTTGTGCTGCGATTCCTGCGATTGATGTGATGGTGCAAGATCGTACACAGGTGAATACCATCGTCGCGAATCCTTTTCAATCAATGTCATTAGGTTCCAGAGTGAAACAGCAGCAAGTCGCAATTGACGCGCCTGCGTTGATTATCGCCTGTGGCCTTGCAATGCGTGGGGTGGATTAATCATGATGCGCATTAATTTATTACCACATCGTCAATTAAAACGTGCTGAGAGGCAACGTCAGTTTGGGCTGATGGCGCTGATGGCAGCCGTAGCGGCAAGTGCCGTGGTATTTTCAGGTTGGACATTTCTCGGTGCACAAAAATCGTCCCAACTGGAAAGAAATGGTCGTCTAGAAAAAGCAATTTCCAGCCTAGACAAAGAAATTGCAGATATTAAAGATTTAAAAGATCAAATCAATAATGTGCTGGAACGTAAACGAGTTGTTGAAAACTTACAAACCAACCGTAGTCAAGCGGTGGTGATTTTGGATGAGCTGACACGCCAATTGCCTGAGGGCTTGTATCTTAAAAGCATTAAACAGGTGGGTAATTTAATTACATTAGAAGGCGTTGCAGATACCAATGCGCGTGTCGCGACGCTGGTCAGAAACTTAAGCGTTTCGAATTGGATGGAATCGCCAAACCTTGTGGAAATTCAATCAGCAACTGTGAATAACATCAAGCAAAATAATTTTACGCTTACGGTGAGTTTAAAAGCGCAAAAAGTGGAAGAAGCGCCCAATAAGAAAAAGATGGGAGCTAAGTAATGAAATTAGATGATTTTAATAATATAGATTTTAAAAATACAGGCAGTATGCCAATGCCTGTTAAGTTGGTGTTGTTGAGCGTTCTATTTTTGATCTTAGTGGGCCTTGGTTATTGGTTCTTGTGGAGCGACCAAATTGCTGATATTGATCAAGCAAAAGCCAAAGAACAAGAATTGAGACAAGTGTTTTTAACTAAAAAAGCGCAAGCCATTAAGGTAGAAGCTTATAAGCAGCAAATGTTGGATATTGAAAAAACTTTTGGCGCCTTGTTAAAACAATTGCCAGATAAATCGCAAATGGATGGTTTATTAACCGATATTAACCAAGCGGGTTTGGGTCGGGGCTTAGAGTTTGAGTTGTTTAAACCAGGCCAAGAAACCGTGGCAGATTTTTATGCCGAGATGCCAATTCAGATTAAAATTAAGGGTAATTACCATGATATTGGTGCGTTTGCGACCGATATTTCAAAATTATCACGAATTGTTACTTTAAACGATTTATCAATCGCGCCAATGAGTAAAGATGCAAAAGATAGCGTGCTTGCAATGGAAGCGACTGCAAAAACTTATCGTTATTTAGATTCTTCGGAAGTGGCGGCTAAAAAAGCGGCTGCAATGAAAGATAAGCAGAAATGATGACTAAATATTTAATAGGATCTAACTTACTGCTAAAGCTTGTATTTATTGCTTCATTAAGTCTTATTCTTGTGGCCTGCAGTGGTGACAAGGGTGACGATCTCGACAAATTTATGGCTACTGCTGCCAATGACATGGGCAAAGGTGTAGAGCCCTTGCCAGAGGTGTTACCTTATACACCCCTACAATATAATGCCGATGGAACTTTATCAGACCCTTTCAAAGCGCGTAAAGCGGCCAATAAAGCAGGTGCTTTGCAACCCAACACTAATCGCCCCAAAGAAGCACTAGAGGCTTATCCGCTAGAAAGTTTGAAATATGTAGGCATGATGAGCAAAAGTAAACTTACTTATGCGCTAATTAAAACGCCAGATAACACTGTGCAACAAGTGAAGGTGGGTAATTATATTGGCCCTAATTTTGGCTTGGTGACAAAAATTGACGAAACTGCAATAGCGCTTAAAGAAATTATCCAAGATGACTTAACTGGCGATTGGGTAGAACGTACTGCTAGTATTAATCTGCAAGAATAAATGATGGGAATGAACATGACTAAAATGATGACAAAACTATTTGCATTAATGCTGCTATTCAGCATAGGCTTAATGAGTAATCTATATGCGGCAGATGAAGATTTATTGAGCAATAAAATTGAAAGTATTGATTTTTCCGCACTTTCAGGTGGACGCGTCAGCATTCGCATTCAAATGAAAGAGGCGCTAGCTAATCCGCCAGCGGGCTTTACCCTAAATAACCCTGCAAGAATCGCCTTAGATTTCCCACAAACTGCGAATGGTTTAGCAAAAAGTAATATTCCAAGTGAACAAGGCGCGCTTAAAAGCGTGTCTTTGGCACAGGCGAAAGATCGCACACGCATGGTGCTAAATTTATCCAGAAACGTAGCTTATAACACCGTTTTAAGCGGTAAAGATGTGATTATTACTCTGCAAGGCAGCGAGGCTGCCACTGCAAGCACACCTACAGAAACTCGATTTGCAGAAACGAAAGCTATAGATTCACAAGAGCACGCTATTTCTAACGTTGATTTTGCTCGCGGAAAAAATGGCGAAGGTCGTGTTATTGTTGATTTATCTGATGCCAATACGGGCATTAATATTAAACAAAAGGGCAATTTAATTATCGTTGATTTTGTCAATACGGACGTGCCTGCAGAGTTACAACGTCGCCTGAATGTCATCAATTTTAATACGCCAGTGTTATATGTAGACACCATGAAACAAGGCAAAAATGGCCGTATGGTGATTGAACCTCAGGGTAGCTGGGAGCAATCGGCCTATCAAGCAGATAAAAAATTCATTATTGATGTGCACCAAGTGATTGAAGACCCAAATAAACTGGTTAAAGGTTCAAAACCAGGTTATGCAGGTGAAAAACTATCACTCAATTTCCAAAATATCGAGGTGCGTTCTGTGCTGCAAGTAATTGCAGATTTTACTGGCTTAAACATCATTGCTAGTGACACTGTCACCGGCAATTTAACTCTAAGGTTAAAAGATGTGCCTTGGGATCAAGCCATGGATATTATCATGCAAAACAAAGGCCTGGCGATGCGTAAAGTGGGCAACGTAATTACAGTTGCTCCAGCAGAAGAAGTAGCTGCTAAAGAAAAAGCCCAGTTAGAAGCAAGTAATGCAATTGAAGATTTGGAGTCTTTACGTACTGAGGTATTTACACTCAAATACCAAAAAGCAGAGGCGTTTAAAAATATTCTTACCGGCTCCAATTCTAGTGGTGGTGCAAGCGGTCAAAGTAAAAGTATCTTATCTAAACGCGGCAGTGCAATGTGGGATCCACGAACAAATACCTTATTTATACAAGATACGGCAAAAAAACTTGAAGAAATTCAATCAATTATTAATCAGACAGATGTACCTGTAAGACAAGTCATGATTGAATCACGCTTGGTGATTGCAGATGATAAATTTGGTAAGGAATTAGGTGCTAGATTTGGTATACAGACTCCCACTTCAGGTTCAAAAGGTAATGGTCGATTACAAATCGGTGGCACTATAGGAACTCAACAAGTCGCTCCTCAATTATCACCACTAGCTCAAGTTGGAGCAAATGGGAATGGCTTAAATACTAATTTACCCGTAACAAATGCATTTGGTACAATCGCCTTTAGCTTGTTTAGGTTGCCTGCAGGTTTGCTACTTAACTTAGAGCTTAGTGCGCTTGAGAGTGATAAACGTGGCAAGATTGTGTCTAGTCCACGCGTCACAACTGCTAATCAACAAAAAGCTAAGATTGCTCAAGGTGTTGAGATTGCCTATCAAGAGGCATCTAGTAGCGGTGCAACTACTACCGCTTTTAAAAAGGCAGAGCTTAGTTTAGAGGTGACGCCACAAATTACACCTGACGATAAAATTATTATGGATTTGGACGTTAAAAAGGATAGTTTAGGCGCTGTCGCAGTCAACGGTGCCCCAACGATTAATACACAAAATGTACAAACTCAAGTGTTGGTGGCCAATGGCGAAACGGCGGTACTAGGCGGTATATACGAGCAAATTGAACGTAATGATGTGGACAAAGTGCCTTTCTTTGGCGATTTGCCAATTATAGGAAATGCGTTCAAACATAGAACCAAGCAAGATGATAAAACGGAGCTGCTCATTTTTATTACACCAAAAATTATGGACGATAGTCTAGGTCTAAGGTAATTGAAAGTAAAGTAAAGTAAAGTCGAACCTGACAGAACGCTCGCTTTGCCTTAAAATGCCTATCATTACTGATAGGCATTTTTTATTGTGGCCAAGAATATTGTGAAAGACAATTCGAGCAACATTTTTTTTATTGGCTTGATGGGTGCTGGTAAAACCACTATTGGCAAATTGCTAGCTAAACACTTGGGCAAAACCTTTTACGATACTGATCATGAAATAGAGAAACGCACGGGAGTAAAAATCCCGGTTATTTTTGAATTAGAGGGCGAAGCGGGCTTTCGCAAGCGCGAAACAGCGGTTATTCAAGACCTCACTAAACTAAAAAATATTGTGATGGCGACGGGTGGTGGCGCGGTGATTGCGGAAGAAAATCGGAAGTTGCTGCAAACCAATGGCACCGTGATTTACCTGCGTGCTAATGTAAATGAACTTTGGCACAGAACACGTAACGATAAACATCGGCCATTACTGCAAAACGTGGATATTCGCGCTAAACTAGAGCTGCTCTATGCCGAGCGTAATCCGCTTTATACGCAAACCGCCACCTTAATTTTCGATACGGGTAATCAGCCCGTAGTACATATACTTAACCAAATTGAAAAAGCGTTAACAGAAAACTAACAGAACTTATGATACAAACTTTACAAGTAGCCCTTGGTGACCGCACTTACCCAATTCATATTGGGTCTGGGCTAATTTCGCAAGCTGATTTAATTCTGCCGCATCTAAAACGTAAGCAAGTGGCGATTATTACTAATACAACTGTGGCACCATTATATATCTCAAAACTTGCTCAGCCATTGCGCGATGCGGGTGTGAGCGTGATTGAAATTATTTTGCCCGATGGTGAAGCTTATAAAAATAGCGAAACGCTTAATTTAATTTACGATGCCTTGCTTAAAAATCGCTGCGAGCGTAGCACCACATTAATAGCGCTGGGCGGCGGTGTGATTGGCGATTTAACAGGCTACGCTGCGGCAACTTATTTGCGCGGAGTCCCGTTCATTCAAATCCCTACTACCTTGCTATCGCAAGTAGATTCTAGTGTCGGTGGCAAAACTGGCATCAATCATCCGCTGGGTAAAAACATGATTGGCGCGTTTTATCAGCCTAAACTGGTGTTAGCAGATATTGATACGCTGCAAACTTTGCCAAAGCGTGAGCTTTCAGCTGGTGTGGCAGAAGTGATTAAATACGGCTTGATTCGTGATACCGATTTTTTCGATTGGCTGGAAACCAATATCCAGCTGCTCATGAGTTTGGATGGGGCGGTGACGACGTACGCCATTTATCGTTCATGCAAAAACAAAGCAGAGGTAGTCGTGGCGGACGAGCATGAAGCGGGCGAACGTGCTCTGCTAAATTTGGGCCACACTTTTGGCCATGCGATAGAGAACGCCATGGGCTATGGCGTGTGGCTGCATGGTGAGGCGGTGGCCGCAGGTACCATGCTGGCGGCGGAATTATCGCAACGCATGGGTTGGTTAAGCGCAATTGAATTGAAACGCATGCATGCCTTGCTAACCGCATCCAGCTTGCCTGTCAGGGCACCTAATTTGGGGGTAGAGAAGTACCTCGATTTAATGGGAATGGACAAAAAAGTAGTGGATGGCAAAATCAGGTTGGTATTGCAGCAAGGCATAGGAAAAGCGGTGATTAGCAGCGATTATGATGTGAATATGCTCAAACAAACCTTAGAAGCAATTACCTGACTAAATGCTTGCACCATACGCCGCCAATCCTGAAAACTCGCTTGGTCGCCAGCACCAAGAGCCGCCATCACCGCATCGCAACGCTTTTCAGCGCGATCGTGATCGTATTATTCACTCTACCGCGTTTCGTCGTTTAGAATACAAAACGCAAGTATTTGTGAACCATGAAGGTGATTTATTTCGCACGCGCTTAACGCATAGCCTAGAAGTCGCACAGCTCGCACGCGGCATCGCGCGTACGCTCAATTTACATGAAGATTTAACAGAGGCCATCGCGCTGGCGCACGATCTCGGTCATACGCCATTTGGCCACGCCGGGCAAGATGCGCTAAACGACTGCATGCGGGACTTTGGCGGTTTTGAGCATAATTTGCAGTCATTGCGTGTGGTGGAAAAACTTGAGCAGCGCTATGCCGAATTTGATGGCTTAAACCTCACTTTTGAGCTGCGCGAAGGCATTTTAAAACATTGTTCTATCAAAAACGCTAAGCAAATTGGTGATGTAGGTTTGCGTTTTATTAACAAAACCAACCCAAGTTTAGAAGCACAGGTGACTAATTTTGCCGATGAAATTGCCTATAATAATCATGATATTGATGATGGCTTGCGTTCCGGCTTAATTACTATCGAACAGCTGCAAAGTGTTGAGCTATTTGTCTTGCAGCTCGATATTGTAAAAAGCAAATATCCAAAACTTGAGCAAAAACGGCTAATTCACGAAACCATACGCCGCATGATTAACGTGCTGGTGGTAGATTTATGTACACAAAGTGCAAAAAGCATTGCACAGCTAAATCCGCAAAACATACAAGATATTCGCCAAGCGCCTTATTTGGTGAGCTTTAGCGAAGACATGATGGCAAAAAATCATGCGCTGAAACAGTTTTTACGCAAAAATTTATATCAGCATTACAAAGTTAACCGCATGAGCGCCAAAGCGGAGCGCATTATTCGCGAGCTATTTACGGTGTTTTTGAATGATATAGGCTTGATGCCGCACGAGTTTCAGCAATATGCTAAAGAAGATAGAGCCCGTGCCGTGGCGGATTATATTGCTGGTATGACCGATAGGTTCGCCATACGTGAGCACCGCAGGTTATTTGCAGTAGAAGAATATTTGTAACTTAACTTTTAAGAGTTTGTATCAGCGGCTCTAAAAAGGCCTCGTAATTTTTCCAACGCTGTACCGATGTCTTATAAATTGGCTGCCTTACTTGCCAATGCGATGCAGTTTTAACTGACCGTTCTAATTTGTGCGGCGCCAAGCAAGCATCGTCCCATTCTAAGCCAATATGTGCAATTAATTTGCGCGACCAAAATTCAGGGTCAGCAATGGTGTTTTCATAGTTAATATCCATAATGCGCCCCGGCAATACTTCATGCCAATGCCGCATAATGCGTTGATATTGTTGGTAGTGCAAGCCTAAATTACTAAGATCAAAAGCGTATGGATGGCCGTCGCCGAAATTCTGAAAGAAAATAGATAAGCACGTGTCAATCGGGTCGCGGATGGTGTGAATAATTTTTACATTGGGGAACAACAAAGCAATCAAGCCCACATTTAAAAAATTGTGCGGCATTTTGTCGGTAATGTGACGGGAGTGAGTGTCTGGCCCTGCAATTTTTCGTAAAATACATTCATACATCATGGCGATATTTTTTGCCTGCACAGGTAACATCTCTTGTAAACACTCGGGATATTTGGTCATAGTGCCGAGCCTGATAGGCAATGAATCAGGCGCATCATCCCAAAATGCTACTTCACCTGCGCCAATAACATCTGGGTGGCTAGAAATAATTTGTTCTGTTAAGGTGATGCCAGAGCGTGGCATGCCTACTATCACAACGGATAATTTGCTCTCCGTGCCTAAATGGCGATGCTGGTCAAAAAAGCTAGCATTAAAAAATTCTATTAACTTAGAAAATTTAGCCTTATCTTCTTCTTTGTCATAAACTAATTTGTCATAAGCTAAGGTTTCATTTTTAAGGGCATTACTAATTGCAAAATGTTTAAAGGCAGCGGCATAATTTTTTTGGTCATCATAAATTTTCCCGAGTGCAAAATTAGCATTAATTTTGCTTTGTTCATCTAGATTTTCTTGGTTTAAACATTTAAGTAAGCTTTCAGCGAGTCCGTCATTAGTAGTTGATTTCTTGATACTAGATAGTAATGTGTAGCCTTTGGGTTGATTTCCATCCAAAGCAATAATCCTGTTGGCCGTATCAATGGCAGCATCTAACTTGCCTGCTTCTTGATAAGCTTGCCCTAAACAACTTAAAGCAGATAAACGGTCTGGGTCTTTTTGTAGCACAGCATTAAATCGTTCTACAGCAGCTTCAGTATTGCCCATGCCCAAGTAGGTTTGCCCTAGCCGATGAAAGATACCAAGGTTTTGTGGCGATAGTTGCTCCGCTCGTTTAAAACATTCAAGCGCTTCATCATGGTAGTGGCTTTTAAGTAAGTAAGCTCCGTATAAAGCAAATCCATCTAGGTAATTAGGATCACTTTCACAAGTTAGATGATACTGAAGTTCAGCTTCGTAGTCTAAAGAAGCCTTTTCTAATATATTAGCAAAGCACAATCTATACTCGGCTTGTTTTGGTGCCAAGCCTGTGGCGCTTTCTAGGCAATCCAGTGCTCGGTTGTAATCTTCCACTTCTGCATAAGTCACACCCAATACGTGAAAAGCCCTGGCATTTTTTTTATCAAGGTTTAGTGCTTGTTGCAAACAAGCAATCGCCGCCTCATAATTTTTCAGCACACGGTACGCAATGCCACAGTTAATGTGTGTATCTACTAATTTTGGGTCAAGCTTTAATGCACTTTGGTAATGCTTAATTGCCTCATCATAATGCTGTTGCTCATATAGGCTGTTGGCTAAATTATGGTGTGTGTGGGCATGGTTTGGGTTGGCCTTTAGCACCACTTTAAATTGTACTGTAGCCTTAGCATATTGCTTGCTGGCAGCATAAGCAAATGCAAGCGCATTTTGTGCCTCAATAATATTAGGGCCTTTTTTTAATACCTCTAAAAAGTGTTTTTCGGCTTGGCTAAAAAGGCCTAGCTGCATGGCCCGTTGCCCTTGTTGCAATGTATCGGAGATAAGTTTGAGTTGTTGTTGCGAATACTGTTTCATCTTGAAATGCAATTTGTATAATCAGATGCGAAGTTTACCTTAAAATTAATCCTGTTGCGATTTGCTTAGCGACATGGCGCATGTTAGGCGCTGTTTCTGTCATTGCGGGTTCGACCCGCAATCTCGTGAAAAGTAAACAAGACCCTGAATCAAGTGCAGGGTGACGGTCACGATGTTGCGCAATTACAACATTCACTTAAAACTGTCACAAAAAGCCACAAATAGCTTGCCCTTAAAAGCTACCTTTTGGCATACTTGCTAAACCTTCTTAGTAAATAAATGTAAGTTGTTTTATTGGAAGAGTTCGCGAACTTTCTCGTTTTTGTAGCAAAGTAAGTATTAAGCCAGCAGTGGTTAAAATAAAAGCTAAGTTTCAAAAATGAGGGTAATTTTAGTAGTAAATTTAGTAATAAACTTTTTTAGAAACAAAATCTTGGAGATTTATATGAAAACGAAATTAAGTTTAGCAGTTGCAGCAGCTTTACTAGCTGGTGCTTCAAGCGCAAACGCTGGCATCATGATTCCAGCTGGCGATTGGACATTGGACATTGGTGGCGTTGTAAACGCTTACTACACATCAACACGTCATTCAGGCGGTAGTGTTGGTTTAGCAGGTGGTAACGCCACAGGCCAATCAACAGAGTCAAATATCACAACAGGTTTGTTACCTAACTACCTATCAGTTTCTGGCAAAACTCGCCAAAACGATTTAGATGTTGGTTTCACCATCAGCATTAACCCGGGTGTGTCAACAACAGCATCTGGTAAACAATCAGCTCAACAAGAAAACCGTCAAGCGTTCTTAACATTTGGCGACAAATCATGGGGTTCTATCAAATTAGGTAAAGACTTAGGCATTTATGCTTCAGACGCTATCTTGAACGACATGACATTGTTAGGCGTAGGTTCTGGTGCTGGTTTCTTGGCCGGTAACACAACTACTCTAGGCCGCATTGGTACTGGTTTTATGTATGCTGACTGGAAAGCTCAAGCAGCTTACTCATCACCAAACTGGAATGGCTTGAGCTTTACAGCAGGTGTAACACAAGCGTGGAATGTACAAGGTGCTACTTCTACTGCTGCTGTAGGCGGTAGTGCGCATAGTTCAGGCCGTGGTGGTTCATCACCAGCGTTCGAAGGTAAAGCAAGCTACGAGTGGGCTGGCGACTTTGGCGGTAAAGTATGGGTTTCTGGTATTTCACAAAAAGTTAAAGGTTTGAGCAATACCAATACAGGCGCACCAGTTAATACTGTTACACAAACATCTGATACTGCAAACGCATGGGATATTGGTGGTACAGTAAACGTGGCTGGTTTTGGTTTAACTGGTTACTACGGTCAAGGTTCTGGTCTGGGCACTACAGTGCAGTTTGCTCAGGGTTTTGATTCTACTGGTAAGTCACGTGATTCAGATGACTGGTACGTACAAGGTACTTACACAATTCCAACTGTAGGTACTAAAATTGGCTTAAGCTACGGTGAGTCAAATCTTGATGGTAACGCGACAGATGCATTTAAATCTCAACAAAACAAAATGTGGACTGTTGGTGCTTATCACCCAATCACCAAGCACTTAAACTTAGTGGCTGAGTACTCAGATGTTAAAGGCAAAGTTGACAATAACGCTACAACAAACCCAACCGGTGCTAATGCAAATGGTAAATCTAGAACCATTGCTTTAGGCGCTATCTTGTTCTTCTAGAATTAAGCGCAGGGTTAACCCTGTGTTAGTTTAAGAAAGACAAAACTAAAAACGGCAACTTCGGTTGCCGTTTTTTATTGATTAAACTTATATTGATAAAACTTGGCAATTCACTTATATTCAATTTAACAAATTTACAAAATGTATAAAAATAATGGCAAATAACATTTATCTGCAGCAAAGCTTGGTGAGTCAATTAGATAGACAACAACAAGCAGGCCATAAAAGCGTGATTTTGTGGTTTACGGGCTTATCTGGTGCAGGAAAATCTACCCTTGCACATGCGGTGGAGAAAGCCTTATTTGATATGGGTTGTCGCACCTTTGTGTTTGATGGCGATAATGTGCGACATGGTTTGTGCGCCGATTTAGCTTTCTCGGTGGCGGATAGACAAGAGAACATTCGTCGCATTGGTGAAATGAGTAAACTTTTTTTAGAGGCTGGTGTGATTGCGCTGACCGCGTTTATTTCGCCCTACCAATCTGATCGCGAACGTGTGCGTAAGCTAGTTCAAAATGACCAGTTTATCGAAATCTACTGCAAAGCCAGCTTAAGTATATGTGAGCAACGTGACGTGAAGGGCTTATATGCTAAGGCAAGAAGTGGCGAGATAAAAGATTTTACCGGAATATCTTCACCTTATGAGCCGCCATTGAAACCTGAGATAGAATTAGATACTGGCGTTGAATCGCTAGAACACTGTGTAAATCAAGTGTTAGCGTATCTTAAGGTGCGTGGCGTGATTACAGGCTAGCTCCCATTAATTAAACCTATGACCTTAGATCTAAATTGAGTTAAAAATATGAATTTATATCCAGTTACAGTAATAGAAAATTTTTATAAAAATCCTGATGCGATTAGAAAGTTTGCTTTAGCGCAAGAATACACATTTTGTCATGAGAGACCGAATGTGGAATATGTATATCCTGGAGGTAGAACCAAAGATTTATTTGACCTAGACAGCGAACTACATGAAAAAATTTGCAAAAAATTAGTTTCCGTATTTCATAATGCAGAGCATGACTATATGCGCTGGGCGTTGTCAACTAACTTCCAAAGCGTAACAGAAGAATATAATCAAGGTGTAATCCATACAGACCAAAATACGATATTTGCTGGCGTGCTATATTTATCACCAAATGCACCACTCAATTCTGGTACTTCGCTATTTAAAAAAAATAAAACTTTTGATGAGAAGAAGTATCAGCTTGCCTTAGAGCAAAATGACAAGCGATTTAGAGCGGGAGATATCGCAATGAATACTGATTACCACAGCATGTTTGATGAAATAGTTCGCGTTAATAATGTGTACAACACGCTCATTATTTATGAAGGCCGGCATTTTCATGCTGCAAATCGGTTTTTTGGCAAAACAATGAAACATTCAAGGCTAGCACAAGTGTTTTTTGTGAACAAAATCGATGCACAAAAGCATAACGTGTTTCCACTCAACAGAGCAAACGCTATTAAAGTTTAAAAATCACTCGTCAATTCCCAGTTCTTGAATCTTCCTTGTAAGCGTATTGCGACCCATGCCAAGCTGATTAGCGGCTTCTATGCGGCGACCATCAGTGTGTTGCAAGGCTTTGGTAATCATCACGCGCTCAAAGTCTTTGGTGCGCGCATCTAACACGTTTTGCTCGCCACGGTTAAGCGCATCAGCCACCTCGGCCGCCAATGCCTCTTGCCATGAGTTGGCACTAATGGTTTTGTTGGTATCTTCTTTAAGTTCTGGCGGCAAATCGGCGACATCCACGCTTTGGCCTGGCGCCATTACGGTTAGCCAATGACATACGTTCTCAAGCTGGCGCACATTGCCGCTCCAATTCACCGCGGTTAAATAGCGCAACGCAGCAGCTGAGAGTTGTTTGGGTTCAACACCTAATTGTTTGGCACTTTGCGCGAGAAAGTGTTTGGCTAAATGCAGAATATCTTCACGACGTTCGCGCAGCGGTGGCAGGCGCAAACGAATCACGTTCAGTCTGTGGAATAAATCCTCACGAAATAAACCAAGTTTGACACGTTCTTCTAAATCTTGATGTGTTGCCGCAATCACACGTACGTTTACTTTTAACGGCTGATGACCGCCTACGCGATAAAATTGACCGTCGCTTAGCACACGTAAAAGTCGCGTTTGCAAGTCAGCCGGCATGTCGCCAATCTCGTCAAGAAATAAAGTGCCGTTATCGGCTTGCTCAAAGCGACCACGCCGCGCTGCTGCTGCACCAGTAAAGGCGCCACGCTCGTGGCCAAATAGTTCAGACTCTAATAAATCTTTTGGAATAGCCGCTGTATTGATGGCAATAAAGGGCTTTTCAGCGCGTGGGCTGTGTTTATGCAAGGCGCTGGCTACTAGCTCCTTGCCGCTGCCCGATTCGCCGTTTATAAGCACTGTAGCGTGTGAGCGGCTAAGGCGGCCGATAGCACGAAAAACCTCTTGCATGGCCGGCGCTTGACCGATAATTTCGGGCGTTTCCTCTAATGTTACGTCATCAACTGCTTGGCGCATGCTTTCTTCTACCGCACGTTTAATCACATCAATGGCTTGATCGACATCGAAAGGCTTGGCTAAATACTCAAAAGCGCCACCTTGAAAAGCTGCCACGGCGCTTTCCAAGTCGGAATATGCAGTCATGATAATCACCGGAATATCGGGATATCTTTGTTTAACTTCTGCCAAGAAATCAAGCCCGGAGCCATTTGGCATGCGGATATCGCTCACCACCACTTGCGGCTGTTCGCGATTTAAGGTATTTAGCGCCTCTGCTACCGATGAAAAGGTTTTGAATTCTAAATCAGTGCGCGCAAGGGCTTTCTCAAATACCCAGCGGATTGATTTGTCGTCGTCTAATATCCAAATTGGTTTCATAATACTCTCTTACTATTGTTGAATAATGGCATGCTTAATAACGGTGCTTTCAACTGGCAATAATATGGTAAAACACGTGTTTCCAGGCTGACTTTCGCAATCAATCATACCGTGGTGTTGTGTAACAAAGGTCTGCGCTAAGGCAAGTCCAAGACCACTTCCCCCTTCGTGTCCGGAAACCAAAGGGTAAAAAATTCTGTCGCGAATATCTACAGGTATGCCAGGGCCGTTATCAATAATTTGCAATTTAATGGCAACACGATAACGCTTTTTAGAAAGTGTTACTTGGCGTTCTGCACGCGTTCTAAGCACCACTTCTGCATTTGCTGTGCCGCCCGTCTGCATGGCCTGTACAGCGTTGCGCGCGATATTGAGCACTGCTTGAATCAGCTTTTCGCGATCGCCAATTAAATCAGGTAAGCTGGTATCGTAATCACGCCGTACTTTGATATTGTTGGGGGATTCGGCCAGTAGCAGGCTACGCACGCGCTCAAGCACTTCGTGAATGTTGGTTGACTCATATTTCGGCACGCGATGCGGTACCAGCAGCCTATCCATCAGGCTTTGCAGCCTATCAGCCTCTTTAATAATCACTTGCGTATATTCGCGCAAACTAGGGTTTGGCAGCTCGTGTTCTAGCAATTGCGCTGCGCCGCGCAGGCCGCCTAATGGGTTGCGAATTTCGTGCGCTAGGTTACGTAAAAGTTCTGAATTAGCTTGTTGCTGAATTAACATACGCTCTTCACGTGCGATGCGCAGTTGTTGATCCATTTGCTGAAACTCAAGCAATAACTTGGCTGCACCAATATCTACGGGTGTTACTGTGCACGTGACGGCAAACGAGTGCTGACGCACTGTTGTGAGCGCAAACTCATGTTCACGGTAGGGGCTATTATTTTTAACGGCGTTATCAATAGCGATTTGTAAAATCTCACAATTCAGAAAAACTTCTGAAATGTGGTTACCATGAATCTGTGTAGCACTTAGAGCAAATAAAATCTCCGTGCTAGGATTAGCATAAACAACGCGATGCGACTGATCGAGCAAAATCACCGCGGTGGCAAGATGCTCTAAACCAGAAAAACCTGAAGGAATATTTTGTAGCATAGCTTAAGCTCAAGATAGCATAGAAATTGTATAGCAATTGGAACCTTGCTAGTATCTAAGCAAAAGCTAAGCCAGCTTTGGCATTAGCCCAAAAATTTAAAGATTTAGCTAATTTGCTGTGTTAATTTCTTTTTCTAATAAATCAATATTGCGTTGATGCGCATCCACATCGTCCTGCAAAGCTTTCATTTTTTCATCAAATTTAGGCACGTTGCGTAATGTATTGCCACCCGATTTTTTACCATTAGGGCCAGTAACTACTGGTGTTTTGAAAACTTCTGGGTTAGATTCGCCTTCGGCATAGGCTTTTTTAGCATCTTCAAGCGCTTTTTTCTCAGCGTCTAATTCACCCTGTAAAATTTCTTTACGCTTGCTATCACGTTGATTTTGCGTGCCGCTATCCACCTTGGGAAAGCCTTCTGGCGTTGCTGTACGCGTCTGTGACGCGCGTTTACCTTCATGGCTATCATTACCAAAGTTTGTATCCGCAGGCTCTAACTCGAGTTTTTTTGCACCCTTAATTTTAACGTTAGAATACGTCACATGCCCTTCCGCATCTACCGTTTTATAGATTGCAGCTTGCACCATAATTGGCAGCATCAAAGCTGATAATAAAATGCTTAAAAGAGTAATTTGTTTAGTCATACCAATAGTTTAGATGAGAGTCTTACAGTTAGCAACGAAGTATTGGTTATTTTGGTTGACGGCCATAGGTTGAAATGGCATAAGTGTGCTATACACACAACAAGCAAAAAATGAAAAAGGGCAGCCTAAGCTGCCCCATTTTGGTGCGTTTTTACCAACTTAACAACTATAGTACATGCCAAACTCAATTGGGTGTGGTGTCATACGCATTTTGGTCACTTCTTCCATTTTTAGTTCGATGTAAGAGTTGATCCAGTCATCCGTAAACACGCCACCACGGGTTAAGAACTCGCGGTCGCTATCCAAATACTCCAGTGCTTGCTCTAATGAAGAACATACAGTTGGGATTTGCGCATCTTCTTCTGGAGACAGATGGTACAAGTCTTTAGTGGCAGGTTCACCTGGGTGAATTTTGTTTTGTACGCCATCTAAACCGGCCATCATCAATGCGCTAAATGCTAGGTATGGGTTAGCGATTGGGTCTGGAAAGCGTGCCTCAATACGACGTGCTTTTTCGCCATGAACAAATGGAATGCGGATAGAAGCAGAGCGGTTTTTAGCCGAATAAGCCAATTTTACTGGTGCTTCAAAGCCTGGCACCAAGCGTTTATATGAGTTAGTGCCCGGGTTGGTAATCGCGTTTAAAGCGCGTGCATGTTTGATAATGCCGCCAATGTAGAAAAGTGCGAAATCGCTCAAACCCGCATAGCCATTGCCTGCAAACAGGTTTTTGCCATCTTTCCAAATAGATTGATGTACGTGCATGCCGCTACCGTTATCGCCAACGATAGGTTTTGGCATAAATGTGGCTGTTTTACCATAAGCGTGTGCCGTGTTCAGCACCACGTATTTCAAAATTTGTGTCCAGTCTGCGCGTTGTGTCAGGCTAGAGAATTTAGTACCGATTTCACATTGGCCAGCCGTGCCCACCTCGTGGTGATGCACCTCAACAGGCACACCCATTTCTTCTAGTGACATGCAAATAGCAGAACGGATATCTTGCAATGAATCGACCGGAGGCACTGGAAAGTAGCCGCCTTTAACGCCTGGGCGATGGCCAGTGTTGCCGCCTTCAAACTTGTCACCAGAAGACCAAGCAGCCTCTTCTGAGTTGATTTGCATACCGCAGCCTCCCATGCCAGCGCTCCAAGTCACGCTGTCAAAAATAAAGAATTCTGGCTCTGGGCCAAAATAAGCCGTATCACCAATACCTGTTGATTTTAAATAAGCCTCAGCGCGTTTTGCCAAGCTGCGCGGGTCACGCTCGTAACCTTTGCCGTCAGTTGGGTCAACCACATCGCAGGTTAAAATCAGCGTTGGCTCATCCATAAAGGGGTCGATATTGGCGGTTGAAGGGTCTGGCATCAATTGCATATCAGAGGCTTGAATGCCTTTCCAGCCTGCGATTGAAGATCCATCAAAGGCGTGGCCTTCGGTAAATTTTTCTTCATTAAATGCAGAAACAGGCACAGAAACGTGTTGCTCTTTACCACGTGTATCGGTAAAACGAAAATCGACAAACTTGATATCGTTATCTTTTACCATTTTCATTACTTTAGCCACTGACATCAGAATCTCCTAGACGATATAATTAAAAACAAGGATTAGACAAAACAAATTAATTTAATAACACAAAATGTTAACTGCATTATTTTAGCAGGAACTGTGCCAGCGAAAAATAGGAAAAATTGGTTTTTAGTCATTCACTTAGCAAATAAGCATAAAATAGTGCGCCCGAAAATTGAGCATCAGTGCTAAAAATGCACCATAATAGTGCACAATAGGATTGCCATCGTTGAATTTGATTTCGCGCTATAATTTGATGCAATTAAATACTATCTAGGAATTTGTAATGGAAACGATCAGCAAAATCCTCGAGCGTGCAAAAAAGCGTTCAGAAGAATTAAATTTGCCTTATGCAGGCGCGCTTACACCACAAGAGGCGTATGAGGTGCTGCAAAAAAATGCGCACGCTAAATTGGTAGATGTGCGTAGCCAAGCGGAGCTGGATTTGGTTGGTAATGTTCCAGGCGCAACGCATATAGAGTGGGCATTTTATCCAGGTATGATAGCTAATCCTGATTTTTCAATTCATTTGGATATGCAGGTTGATAAGGAAGCGCTGGTTATTTTTATGTGTAGAACCGGAGGTCGCTCGCATCACGCAGCTGTAACTGCAGCAAAGATAGGCTTTACAGAAGCATACAATATGCTGGAGGGCTTTGAGGGTGAAGCGAATGCGCAAAAGCAGCGCACGCTAATTAACGGCTGGAAGCATACTGGCTTGCCTTGGAATAATTGAAGGTAAGTTAACACATGACAGATAAATATGCCGTCATTGGCAATCCTATTTCTCATAGTAAATCGCCACAAATTCATGCGGAATTTGCTAAACAAACTAATCAAGATATAAGCTACAAGGCAATATTGGCGCCGTTAGATGGGTTTGAAGTGACAGTGCGCAGGCTAATAGACGATGGCTATAAAGGCGTGAATGTCACAGTGCCGTTTAAATTGCAGGCATTTTTACTTAGTGATACGCTCTCGCCACTTGCCCAATCGGCAGATGCCGCCAATACACTCATTCTTAATAGAAAAAATATTCAAGGCCATAATACAGATGGCATTGGTTTAATTAGCGATATTACCAAGAATTTAGGCCTTGCCTTGCAAGGCAAGCGGGTATTGCTTCTTGGGGCAGGTGGTGCGGCAGAAGGCGTTTTTAAGCCAATTTTAGAGCAAAATCCTGCAGTATTAGTTGTGGCCAATCGCACACTAGAAAAAGCGCAAAAAATGGTGAATAAATCGCCCAATAAAGCCAGCACCAGCACCTTTGGTGCCTTGCAAGGTCAGTTTGACATTGTGATTAATGCAACTTCTACAGGCATAAGCGATATTGCTTTGCCCATACCTAGCTCAATTTTCTCTAAAGATTGCTTAGCTTATGACATGATGTATGGCCGTGAAACACCATTTATGGCGCAGGCTAGAGCCACAGGCGCGCAAGTGGCAGATGGTTTGGGCATGCTAGTTGAGCAAGCTGCGGAGGCGTTTTATTTGTGGCGCAATGTGCGGCCAAAAACCGCACCAGTAATAGCAACGCTTAGAAAAATATAAATTGATTCGTTGGCTGCTCAACAATAAACCAAATGCCCACCCCATGGGCTTTGGTGGATTTTTAAAACGCGCTTTCGTACTGTTTTTCACCGTAGTGTTGCTATATCAACTTTGGATTTTTCTGCACATTTGCTGGTGGATTAAATTCAACCCATCTTCCAGCGCGTTTATGGAAGACCGCTTACAGATAATTCAAGAAACCAAGCCAGATGCCGAGTTGAAATATAAATGGGTAGATTACTCACATATTTCGAATAACCTAAAACGCGCCGTCATTGCCAGTGAAGATTCCAAATTTAACGATCACGAAGGCTTCGATTGGGAAGGCATAGAAAAAGCTTACGAGAAAAACCTGAAAAAAGGCAAAATCGTCGCAGGCGGCTCTACCATTAGTCAGCAGTTGGCCAAGAACTTATTTTTATCCAGTAAACGCACGCCTTGGCGCAAAGGTGAAGAGGCCATCATCACTGTGATGCTAGAAAAAATGCTCAGCAAACAGCGCATTTTAGAAATTTATTTAAACGTGATTGAATGGGGCAACGGCATATTTGGCGCAGAGGCCGCGGCAAGACATTATTTTAAAACTAGCGTAGCCGGTTTATCGGCGCCACAAGCGGCAAAACTCGCCGCCATGATACCTAACCCGCGCTTTTACGATGTGCATAAATCGACCAGTTATTTAAACCGTCGTACCGCGACCATACAAGCTAGAATGCGTTTTGCAGAGCTGCCTTAATTTACTGTGTTAAATAGGCAACTATTTTCCTCACCACGGGGGCAATCAGAAAAATACTGGGGAAGGCAATTGGCCAAGCAAGCGCAAAAGAATGTAGCCATTGCGCGACGAAATGCGTCGTAAAGCCTAGATGAATGGCAGTGAGTATGCCCGACATGAGAAATGCCATGAGTACTGACATAAAAAATGCGAATAATAAATTGGTATGTTTTGGGTTGATTTTCATTTTATAAAATGGCTTTCAAATATTTCCCAGTATAGCTTTTTTTGTTTTCCGCCACTTGTTCGGGTGTGCCTTCCGCAATCACCGAACCACCACCATCGCCGCCTTCTGGACCCATGTCTATCAACCAATCGGCGGTTTTAATCACATCCAGATTATGCTCGATAATAATCACAGTGTTACCCGCGTCGCGCAAGCGGTGAATCACATCCAACAATAGCTGAATATCGGCGAAGTGCAAGCCAGTGGTGGGCTCATCCAAAATATATAATGTGCGACCCGTGTCGCGTTTGCTCAATTCTAGTGAAAGTTTTACGCGTTGCGCTTCACCGCCGCTTAATGTGGTGGCAGATTGCCCAAGAGTAATGTAGCCCAAACCCACGTCTAGCAAGGTTCTCAGCTTACGCGCGACGACAGGAATCGCCTTGAAAAATTCATGCGCTTGTTCCACCGTCATCTCTAGCACTTCGCGAATATTTTTACCTTTAAAATGAATTTCCAACGTTTCGCGGTTGTAGCGTTGGCCTTTGCACACGTCGCAGGGCACGTAAACGTCGGGTAAAAAGTGCATTTCTACGCGAATCACACCATCGCCTTGGCAGGCTTCGCAGCGGCCACCTTTTACGTTAAATGAATATCTGCCTGGTCCGTAGCCGCGCGCGCGGCTCTCGGGCACACCAGCAAATAAATCGCGAATAGGTGTAAATAAGCCTGTATATGTCGCAGGGTTTGAACGTGGCGTACGACCAATCGGGCTTTGGTCAACGTCCACCACCTTGTCGAAAAACGCCAAGCCATCCACCTCGCCAAACGGCGCAGGCTCAGTGTTGCTGCCGTATAAATGCTGCGCGACGACGCGATAAAGCGTGTCGTTAATGAGTGTCGATTTGCCGCTACCAGAAACGCCTGTAACACAGGTGAGCAGCCCAACGGGGATTTCTACGGACACATTTTTTAAGTTGTTGCCAGTGGCATTAGTGAGTTTTAGCCAGCGTGAAGGGTCAGTTTTGGTGCGCGTTTTTTTGTAGATAATTTGCTTTTTACCGCTTAAATATTGGCCTGTAAGCGATTTTGCATTGGCTTGAATTTCCGTAGGCGTGCCTTCCGCCACGATTCTTCCACCGTGCTCGCCAGCGCCAGGGCCAATATCCACCACGTAATCTGCACTCAAAATCGCATCGTGGTCGTGCTCAACCACAATCACCGTGTTGCCAATGTCACGCAAACGTTTAAGTGTTTCCAGCAATCTATCATTGTCGCGTTGATGCAAGCCGATTGAAGGTTCGTCCAGCACATACATTACGCCCGTTAAGCCGCTGCCAATTTGGCTGGCTAATCTAATTCTTTGTGCCTCGCCACCAGACAAAGTCTCGGCCGAGCGTGAAAGTGACAAATATTCCAGTCCGACGTTGGTTAAAAACTTAAGACGATTCTGAATTTCCGTCACGATTTTATCGGCAATGGCCAGCTTAGCACCTTTTAATTCAAGCGTTTCAAAAAAAGTGAGCGCTTGCTTTAACGGAACTTCACATACTTGATGGATATTTTTATTACCCACTTTTACGTGCCGTGCTTCGATGCGCAGTCGCGTGCCAGCACATTCTGGGCAGGGCTGATTATTGAGATATTTAGCCAACTCTTCGCGCACGGCAGATGAATCACTTTCGCGATAACGGCGTTGCAGATTGTTTAAAATACCTTCGAAGGTATGCGTTTTTCCAAAAAAAGTGCCGCGCTCGTTTAAGTATTTAAAGGCAATTTGTTCACGCCCAGAGCCGTTTAATAGCACGTCTTGAATATGCAGTGGCAAGTCTTCAAACGCCATTTCTAAATCAAAATTGTAATGCGCGGCCAAGCTTGCCAGCATCTGAAAATAAAATTGGTTGCGTTTATCCCAGCCTTTAATGGCGCCGCTTGCCAGGGATAAGGTGGGGAAAGCGACGACGCGTTTTGGGTCGAAAAAGCTGATGTTGCCCAAGCCATCGCACTTGGGGCACGCGCCCATTGGGTTGTTGAACGAGAATAGGCGTGGCTCTAATTCTGCCAAAGAATAATCGCATACCGGACAAGAGAATTTAGCCGAAAATAAATGCTCTTTTTCGCTATCCATTTCCAGCGCAATTGCCTTGCCATCCGCCAAACGAAGCGCGGTTTCTAGCGATTCCGCAATGCGTTGCTTCATATCTTCTTTGATTTTTAGGCGATCCACAACAACATCTACCGTGTGCTTGGTGGTTTTGGCAAGTTGCGGCAGCGCGTCCATTTCGTAAATTTTGCCATCTATTCTTAGTCTTACGAAACCTTGTGCTTTTAGGTCATCAAATAAATCCAGTTGCTCGCCCTTGCGGTTCGCCACCACGGGTGCGAGTATCATCAGCTTAGCGTCTTCTGGCAGTTTTAAAATGGCATCGACCATTTGCGAAACTGTTTGTGCCTCAAGTTTGATGTTATGGTCTGGGCATTCTGGGTCGCCAGCGCGTGCGTACAAAAGTCGCAAATAATCATGAATCTCCGTGACTGTGCCGACAGTTGAGCGTGGGTTGTGCGAAGTGGCTTTTTGCTCGATAGAAATTGCAGGCGATAAACCTTCAATCAGGTCAACATCAGGCTTATCCATACGCGCTAAAAACTGCCGCGCATAGGCGGAAAGGCTTTCTACGTAGCGGCGCTGGCCTTCTGCATATAAAGTGTCAAACGCCAAACTGGATTTCCCCGAGCCAGAAAGCCCAGTAATGACAATGAGTTTATTGCGTGGTAAATCCAACGAAATATTTTTAAGGTTATGGGTGCGCGCACCACGAATTTTAATAAATTCCATTGAGCTTTGAACGAAAATTAAGGCAACCTGTTAATATACGCAATTATTTTGTTTTCAGCTAAATTTTTCTGTTTTAATTATTAGGTTTTCATGCAAATTTCCGACAAAATGACTAGTACCGAGATGCGAGCAACTGTGAGTTTGGCTTCTATCTATGGCTTGCGCATGCTGGGCATGTTTTTAATCTTGCCCATTTTTGCCATTTATGCCGAAAAATTAGAAGGTGGTAGCAACCATACCCTGATCGGCTTGGCACTTGGTGCGTATGGCCTGATGCAAGTGTTGTTGCAATTGCCTTTTGGCATGGCATCAGATAAATACGGTCGCAAAAAAGTGATTTATGTCGGCCTCATTTTATTTGCAATCGGTAGTGTGGTTGCTGCCATGTCGCACGACATTTATATGGTGATTATTGGTCGTGCCATTCAAGGCGCGGGCGCAATTTCTGCCGTGGTAACCGCGCTGGTGGCGGATTCTACAAGAGAAGAGCATCGCACCAAAGCCATGGCCATGATAGGCGCGACCATTGGTTTGACGTTTGCGGTTTCACTGGTGGCGGGGCCGCTACTTAACCAATTAATTGGCGTGCCAGGCATTTTTTGGATGACGGCGGTACTTTCTATTTTGGCGCTAGGCGTGGTGAAATACCTTGTGCCAGACCCTGTTCACAGCCAGTTTCACTCAGACGCGCAAACCGCGCCTAGTAAAATAAAAGATGTGCTGCGCGATAAGCAACTCTTGCGCTTAAACTTTGGTACTTTTTGTTTGCACGGCGCGCAAATGGCCATGTTTATCGTGGTGCCATTTGCCATAAAAGAAACCAGCGGCATGAACGAAAACCAGCATTGGCAAGTGTATTTTCCAGTGTTAATCGCATCATTCGCGTTAATGATTCCCGCCATTATTTATGCAGAAAAACGTGCCAAATTGAAACCAGTATTTATCGCGGCAGTGGCCTTAATGCTGGCAGCGCAAATTGCTTTCGCGCTAAACATTCATGTATTTTGGGGCATTGTGGCTTCACTTTTTGTGTACTTTGTGGCGTTTAATATTTTAGAGGCCTCATTGCCTTCGCTCATTTCCAAAATGGCACCTGCCGCCTCAAAGGGCACCGCCATGGGTGTGCATAACACAGCGCAATCGTTCGGCATGTTTTTAGGCGCAATTATGGGCGGATATTTGTCGCACAAACTGGGCTATTCGGCGGTGTTTGTGTTTTGCGCGGTACTAATGGGCGTATGGTTATTGCTGGCATTTGGCATGAAAACACCCCCTAGCGTGAAGACAAAGATGTATCATATGGATGGTTTAGACGAGCTAAAAGCCAAAGCGCTGGCAGATAAAATTGGCCAAATAGCGGGTGTGCAAGAGGTGGTGGCGATTGCAGCTGAGGGTACGATAATAGTAAAAATTAACAATCAGCAAGGCAAAGAGGCGTTTAATTTGGTTGAGCAAGGTATATTAAAACTGATAGGGAGCAAATAATGGCATCGGTAAATAAAGTAATTTTAGTGGGTAATTTGGGGCGAGACCCAGAAGTGCGCTACATGCCCAACGGTGAAGCAGTATGCAACTTTAGTATTGCCACAACGGAAAACTGGAAAGATAAATCGGGCGTAAAACAAGAAAAAACCGAGTGGCACAATATTGTGATGTATCGCAAATTGGCTGAAATAGCGGGCGAATATTTAAAAAAAGGCCGTCCGGTGTATGTGGAAGGCCGCTTGCAAACACGCAAATGGGAGAAGGATGGCGTAACGCGCTATACCACCGAAATTATTGCCGATAACATGCAAATGCTTGGTAGCAAAGATGGCGGTAGTAGCAATGCAAGTTATGACGGCGGTAGCATGGATCAAGGCTCGGCGCCGGATGATATGAATCAAGCGCCCGCTAGACAATCTGCCCAAGCTGCACCGCAACAGGCCCCTGCAAAATCGGGCGGAGGTGGCAATTTTGACGACTTTGAAGACGATATTCCGTTTTAGCCTGTACCTGCGATGTAATTGTAAAGTATTTTCTTTAAGCCCCTGTTTGTAGGGGCTTTTTTTATGTTTATCGAATAAATAAATGTAAAGAATTTTTGACAGAAAAGTAGGTTATTTGACACCTTGTGTTTCTGTAAAGAATATCGTGTTTTTTATATCAAAAGTACTCAATTAGTCAGTCTTTTGAAAATTCATTATCCCTTTGTGACTAGTTCATAAATTAAAATTCTGTACACCATTCTGACCATTCCAGTGACTAAATATAACAGTCTATTTCATGTGTTTTAATTTATTAACAGTTGCGTTGAATTAAATTATGATTTTCTAAAGTTGTGGTAATGAAAAAAAGTTGTTTCGATAATTATTAAAAAGATTAGGTTTATATGTTTTTTAATGTATTCATGAAAAGTTTTGTGATGGCTGAGGGTGAGAGGTATTGCCTGCTTGTAGAGAAAATTACAGGGTTGCCACTCTATTTTCCTAATCTTTTTGTTACAACCCAAGTACGCAATCGGTCATTATCTTCCTCAACGATGAAGTCAGCTCTGAGTGGAATTGCTGTGTTACTAAATTTTATGTTTGAGCGTGACGAAGATATTGAAGATCGATTTAAACAAAAATTTTTTTTTGAAATAAATGAGTTAGATGCGATTAAAGATTTTTGCCAAATAAAGTTTAGTAATAGAGTAATTAAAACAGATTCAGCTAGCGCATTTACGTTAGCTGAATTGCGGGAATTTAATGAAAAAGTGAGTTCACAAACTGAGTATGTTCGGCTGACCGTCATTTCATATTATGTGAAATGGTTGGCTGAGTTGCTGACAGGTGAAGCAAGGGACAAAAATGTTGCACTCAGAATTAGCAAGATGGCGAAAGGATTGTTAGAAAGACGTCCTGTGAAAAAGAACAGAAATATTGGGTTGGTTGAAAAAGGATTGGATGAACAACAGCTTGTAATTCTCTTTGAGTTGTTTAGGCCAGAATCAGAATTTAATCCATTTTCTAATAAATCCGTAAGAGTTCGCAATCGGCTAATGTTTTTGCTTTTATATCATCTCGGCATAAGAGGAGGTGAGCTGCTAAATATTAGAATTAAGGATATTGATTTCAATCAGAACCAACTTCTAATTGTCAGGCGTGCAGATGAGAAAGACGACCCCAGAAAAGAGCAGCCACTTGCGAAAACATTAGATCGCCGCATTCCTCTAAAAGAAACATTAGTCAAAGAGATTCATAACTATATTCTCAATTTTAGAAGATTAGTTGTTGGACCTAGACAGCCTGACTATCTTTTTGTGACACATAAATCAGGTCCAACAAAAGGGTTGCCTATTACTGTTTCTAGTTACAGAAAAGTTATGGGAATTGTTCGAATGGCATTTCCTCAATTGTATAACCTTACAGGACATCGATTACGCCATGCTTGGAATGAGAAGTTTTCGGAGCTTATGGATTCCATGAGCAATCCACCAATCGAAGAAATACAAGAAGCAGTAAGATCGAATTTAATGGGGTGGAAGTCTGGCTCTGGCACAGCTACTATTTACAATCAACGCTTTATTAAAAGAAAAGGGCATGAAGCCGCACTGATGCTACAAAAAGGTATGGTTCGTTTTCCAAAGGATCTTACGAATGAATAACGCTAAGAATCTTAAAATTTTTTCTTCAAAAAAATCACATAAATCCAAGTCGGGGTATACCTTCATTGAAGGCAACACTCACTGGCAATTGGATAAAAATACCAATGTTGCGGTTGGTAAAGTTTTAGACCTACTTAATAATGATGCTGGTGCAGGATTTGTAGCAACTTTAATTTTTTATGCCAATAACTATTCTGCAAAGTATACGGAAAATATAAATGAAAGATTTTTTTACATGTTGCGAACTACTGGAGCGTCTATAGTTAACGCAAGTGTATTAATTAACTATCGATCATCTCTATCCTCAGAAACTGAGTGGTATTTGGGAGGAATTAAAGCATTTTTAAATAAATGGTATGAGCTAGGATATTCTGGAGTTTCTGAAGCAGCAATTCAATTGCTTAATAGTTGGAAATTGAAAGGAAATATAAAAGGTGATGTTGTAAAACGTCTTGATTCAGCTCAAGGCCCCCTGAGTGTTGACGCGCGTTTAAAACTGACCACCTGTGCGCGTTGAATTTTGACCAGGCGTTTATTAGGTGTAGATTACTACACCGCTGTGGATAAGTCGACCAAACTGACTAAGTCTTAAGCTCCTTTTTTAATACTTGATTA
>JANYGD010000141.1 GCA_025359405.1 Methylotenera sp.
GACCCTTAAACGGCGCGGCTGGCACGATAATATGGTCATAAATAAGCGGCCTGCCAGAAAATGTGAGTAAGCGTTTTACCTCGATTAAAGCCGCACCTGCTTTTAATTCTAAAACCTTAGCAATGCGAATATCCGCCTTAGTTTTGCTACAAGTTAGCAACTCATTTTGTAGTACTTCTTTTTGCCCACTTGCGGAGGTGAGGCGCAAAAAACGTAGTTTGATACCTTCCTCGTTATGTGTGGCAACAAAGGTGCCCTTGCCTTGGCGACGAATTAAAATATTTTCACCTGCCAAACTATCAATCGCTTTCCGCACCGTACCCTGGCTTACTTTAAAGCGTGACGCCAAATCAATTTCGCTTGGAATCATATCACCTGGGCGCCACTCACCACCAATTAAGCTCTGGGTTAATAGAACTTTAATCTGGTCATACAACGGCCTGTAGCTTGGTGAGTTAGATTTATCTATCATAGTTTTTCGATGCCAATTTTATGATATTGATAATATATTTTCATATAAGCAAATTAAAACATATCAAATTAAAATAGTCTAGTGTTTTATATCTTATATAAGACATAAGATATTTGTTGACAGCAAAACAAAGCCGTCTATATAATCGCTTAATCCACTATTTAAAGTTACTGTTATGGAACTTTGCTTTCGCCCTCGTCGCTCAGCGCTTTACGTGCCTGGTTGCAATCAACATTACTTGGATCGCGCGCGCACCTTACCTGCAGATGCGGTGATTCTCGATCTTGGCGACCCAATTTTAGTGGCCGCAAAAGTAGAATCACGTTACAACATTGTCGCAGCGGTAAAGCAAGGCGGCTATGGCTCACGCGAGGTAATTGTGCGGGTGAATAATTTGGATTCCATTTGGGGCCACGATGACATCAAAGCCGTTGCCAATATTGGTGCAGATGCGATACTTTTTCCGAATATAGAATCTGCCGAACATGTACACACCGCGCTCAAACTGTTAGACGAAGCGGGTGGCAGCCACATGCCGATTATGGTGATGATTGAAAGCCCGATTGCAGTGCTAAATGCGAAAGAAATCGCCAGTGCTTCGGATCGCATTGTGTGCATGATGATGGCGACCTCTGACTTAACCTCGCAACTGCACGCACGCGTCACGCACGAACAAAGCGCAATTTTAACTGCGTTATCACTGGTAATTTTAGCTGGGCGCGCCTATGGTCGCTGCGTAATCGATGGCATTACCAGCGACTTTAAAAATATGCATTCGTTCGAATACGCCTGCCGAATTGGCCGCGATATGGGCTTTGACGGCAAAACGCTGGTGCACCCTGGCCAAATCGCCTACAGTAACGACGCTTACACGCCAAAATCAAGCGAGGTAGCAGAAGCACGCGAAATTATACAGGCGCTGAAAGCAGCTAATGACGCAGGTCTTGGCACGGTGGTAGTGAGAGATAAATTGGTCGAACACCACCATGTAAAGGCCGCGCAGCGCTTATTAAAATTGCATGACATGATTGCAGAACTTGAAGAAGAATACATTTAATATGTCACAAAAAATTAACGTAGGTCGTTTTTTTGAAGACTTCACTTTAAATGAAGTGATTCAGCACGCCACGCCACGCACAATAACCGCGGGCGATTGCTCTCTTTACATTGCTTTATATGGCTCACGCCAGCCTTTGTTTTGCAGTGAACCCTTTGCGCAAAGTTTGGGTTACAAAACCACGCCAGTCGATGATTTGCTAGCATTTCACATTGCTTTTGGTAAAACTGTGCCAGATATTTCTGTAAATGCAGTCGCCAATTTAGGTTACGCTGATGTGCGATTTATGCAGCCTGTGTTTGTCGGCGACACGCTTTCAACATCTAGCCAAGTGATTGGTTTAAGGCAAAACTCTAGCGGGAAAAATGGTGTAGTGTATGTGCGTTCTACTGCCGTAAATCAACGCGGCGAATCTGTTTTAAGCTGGGTACGCTGGGTGATGGTACATAAAAGTGATTTGAACAGGGTAGCGCCAATGACGTCGGTTCCGACATTGCCGAGTTTTGTTCTTGCTGAAAATTTGAGTATTCCAGCCTATTTTTCAGCCAAAAAATTTGATGCAAAAATTACTGGTGGCCAATACTTTTGGGAAGATTACCAAGTCGGAGAGCGCATCAATCATGCCGCTGGTATGACGATTAACCCAGCCGAGCATTCGCTCGCTACGCGGCTTTATCAAAACAATGCGCGCTTGCATTTCGATGATTACTTGATGCGTGCATCAAGTTTTGGTCAACGCTTGGTGTATGGCGGCGTGGTGATCTCAACGTGCCGCGCATTAAGCTATGAAGGTTTAGAAAACGCACTTTCAATTTTGTCCATTAACGCTGGTACACACGCCAACCCTAGCTTTGCGGGAGATACTATTTACAATGCAACCGAAGTGATTGACGCCTGGACTTTGCCAAATTGCACTGATATTGGCGCTTTGAGACTTCGGATGCTTGGTATTAAAAATATGTCGCCAGAAAATATTGCCGAAATTAAAACCGAAACGGGCTATCACGCCAATGTGGTGCTTGATCTTGATTACACCGTGGCGATGCCAAAAAGAAATATAGGTAGAGGAAAATAACAATGGCAGTTCATCCTAACAAAGCATTATTCAGCGGCGAAAAACGGTTCCCGCTAATTCCCGCTTGCGAGCATTTCGCTGGCAGCGAAAAATTAATCTTAAAAGCACTTGCCCTGCAAGACAGTATCGGCGCGGTGTTTGACATCACTTGCGATTGTGAAGATGGCGCGGCTTCTGGTCAAGAACGCGGGCATGCTGAGATGATAGTACGCGTATTAAATTCTGAAGCCAACGTGCACAAAATGGCTGGTGCGCGTATTCACGATTACACACACCCCGCTTGGAAACAGGATATCGATATCTTGGTCAGTGGTGTAGGTAACTTGTTGAGTTACATTACTATTCCAAAATGCACCAGCCTCGCCCAAGCCGGCGAGATGATCAAATACATTCAAAAAACAGCTACATTTAACGGCATCAGCCGTGAAATCTCCGTACATATTCTCATTGAGACACACGGTGCGCTAAATCAAGTACACGAAATTGCCGCACTGCCGTGGTTGCAAGTGCTTGATTTTGGCTTGATGGATTTTGTGAGTGCGCATCACGGTGCAATTCCCGCATCCGCTATGCGCAGCCCTGGCCAGTTTGAGCATCGCTTGCTTGCTCGCGCGAAAGCCGAAGTGGTTGCCGCAGCGCTGGCTAATGGTGTGGTGCCAGCGCACAACGTCACATTGGATTTGAAAAATGTCGAAACGACGCAAAGTGACGCACATCGCGCCCGCAACGAGTTTGGTTTTATGCGCATGTGGAGCATATACCCGACGCAAATTCAAGCAATTGTCGATGCCATGAAACCTAATTTTGACGAA
>JANYGD010000009.1 GCA_025359405.1 Methylotenera sp.
GGCCACTACACTGGTAGAAGATATTAGCGTGCAAGTGGGTCGCACCGGTGCGATTACGCCCGTGGCGCGCCTAAAAGCGGTGTTTGTGGGCGGTGTGACGGTGACTAACGCGACACTGCACAACGAAGATGAATTAAAGCGCAAAGATATTCGCATTGGCGATACTGTGATAGTGCGCCGCGCAGGCGATGTGATTCCGGAAGTGGTTTCAGTTGTTACTGAAAATCGGCCTACGAATACGCGGCTTTTCAGCATGCCAACGGTTTGCCCCGAGTGTGGCTCGCACATCGAACGCCCCGCAGATGAAGCAGTGGCGCGCTGTACAGGCGGTTTGTTTTGCCCGGCGCAACGCAAGCAAGCCATTACGCATTTTGCCTCTCGTCGTGCTTTAGATATCGAAGGCTTGGGCGAGAAGCTGGCAGACCAGTTAGTTGAGGCGAATTTGGTGCATTCACTGGATGATATTTATAAGCTGGATGTTGCAACACTTGCCAATTTGGAACGCATGGCGCAGAAGTCAGCGCAAAACGTGATTGATGCGCTAAACAAAAGTAAGCAGACCACGCTGGCGCGCTTTATTTACGGACTTGGTATCCGCAACGTGGGTGAAGCCACGGCGAAGGATTTAAGCCTGCATTTTGGTGGTCTGCAAGCCTTGCTGGATGCAGACTTTGAGGCATTGCTGCAAGTGAATGATGTTGGCCCAATTGTGGCAGAATCGATTTTGCAGTTTTTAGGTGAGCCGCATAATACGGAAGTTATTCGCTCAATGCGAAATTTAGGTGTGCATTGGCCAGAACAGGCGGCAAAGCAGTACAATACTGGCGCGTTACAAGGCAAAACTTTTGTGCTGACAGGCGCGCTACCCAATTTAACACGTGATGAGGCACAAGCTAAGATTGAAGCGGCTGGCGGCAAGGTGAGTGGTAGTGTTTCTAAGAAAACAGATTTTGTGGTGGCGGGCGCGGAGGCCGGTAGCAAGCTAGAAAAAGCACAAAGCTTAAATGTGGCAATTATTGATGAAGCAGATTTATTGGCTTTGCTAGATAATAGCGCGACTTTAAAGCATGCGCCAAATGCGGCAACTAATTCTAATCAAGCCGACTCTGAACAAAACGTAGACAATGCAACAAAAACTCAGAAAACACTTTTTTAACTGGATTTAAACATAAATGAACTCGAAAAATACTTTACTAAAAACTTTAATAAAATATTCTACTATATTGTTTTTTATAGGATTAACTTTAAACCAAAATGCGAATGCATTCGAACTTTCTGATGAAATTGCGAATTGTACTTTAGCGCTAAATAAGGGCGATTTTGCCAAAGCGGTTAAGGCTTCAGCTGAAATTTTGAAATTAGAGCCTAATAATCGCGATGGCTTGCTGTGTAAGGGTAGGGCACTGGGTGCGCAAGGTAAATATGATGAAGCGCTTAGCGCTTTGGAATTAGCTGCCGTTAATACCGAGCCTGGTTTTGATGAGATTATTTCTTACATATTCATTGGTAATTTGCATAAAGCTAACCATAAAAATGCTGAAGCCATTGCCGCCTATGAAAAAAGCTTGCAAGTGTGCGAGCTTGAACAGAATGAAAAATTTAAGCGCATTAATCTTAATTTAATTGCCGAAGCGCACACGCAGGATAATGACTTAAATGCTGCGCTAGCCAGCTATTTAGCGGGTGCTAAGTTTGCTAACAATGATAATGAGCGTGCCGATAGCTACGAGCGTTTAGCTATTACTTATAGCGCGCTTGGGCAATACGATAACGCAATTGAGTATCAACTTAAAGGCGTGCTGATGCAGCAAAAATCTGGCACGCTAGATCAATACGCCAATGCCAGCCTGTCATTGGGGCATATTTATATACTTGCAAAAGATTATGCCAACGCCGAAAAAACTTATACTAATTTAGCCAAATTTAGTAAAGATAATGGCGGTGCTTATTTTGAGGCTAAATCCGACTTAGGTTTAGCGCAAACCAAGCTTGCTAGCGGCGATGCGGCTTCTGCTAAAACATGGGTTGACCAAGCAAAATCTATTGCACAAGAGACTAAAGACAAGGCCTTGGCGCAAGAAATAGAGCAGGCGATAAAGTAATTATTTTAGTCTAAATTGTTTGTAAGGAATGTATATTTTGGTCGACTAATGATTACCATTAAGCTTAAAGGTGATTATGTTGTTGCTCAATCAGGTAGTCTTGTTTTATCAATTCGTTTGCTCAAAATTAGATGTCATTGGCACTTGGCTGCCGCAGTTAGTGTTGAGATTGGCCATGGCTTGGGAGTTTGGTGAATCGGGTTTTGAAAAACTACACGGCAGCAATTGGTTTGCAGATGCAAGTTTCCCTTTTCCGTTTAGTTTGTTACCGCCAGACATCAGCTGGGGCATGGCAACTTTTTTTGAAATCGTTGGTGCATTTGCCTTGGCGTTTGGCCTTGCTACAAGGTTTTTTTCAATCTCGTTGATTATTCTTACTATTGTTGCAATATCAGCAGTGCACTGGCCAGAACATTGGAACTCATTATCCGAACTTATAAAAGGATATCGCATTATTGACGAAAATAATGACGGCTTTGGTAATTACAAACTACCATTATTATTTATTGTGATGTTATTGCCATTGTTGTTTAACGGCGCAGGTAAGGTAAGCATCGATTATTGGATTCGTAGTAGAAGTGGAAAGTAAATTTTTTAAAGCTGGCGTATGTATTATTTAACATAATATACATTATGCGAAGTAATGAAAGGTGTTCAGCAAACATGAAAAAAGCCGAGTTACTCTACTCGGCTTAAATATTATAATTAAATCAGGAAGTTATTACTTATTATTAAAAAAAGCAATATTTCTAACTTGGTCGTTCACAAATGTAAGTTCTGTTTCTTTGTAGGTATGTTTAGCGTCATACTTCACAATATTTTTGTAATACCACATTTCCACTTTTACCTTTTTAGATTTGCCATCGTCAGTATCCTTGCCACCAATCATGCTGCTTGCGTTGCTTGGTTTAACCGAAAGCTCTTTTTTTACAGGCGCACCTAATTTTTCACTAATCGCCTTCATGGTTTTACCACTAAAGTTATCTAAAAACTCATTTTCGGTATAAGTTTTACCTGCTGCAAACACATTTGATGCTGAAAGCAAGCCAATTAATAAGCTGCTAATTAAAAACTTTTTC
>JANYGD010000013.1 GCA_025359405.1 Methylotenera sp.
TTCGGCACGCATTACAGCGAATTTGAAATCGAAATCGGCACGCTTTCAGGCCAAGAACAAACGCGCATTTTGAAGGAAATTCGCGAAACTTTAGCGGGCGAAACCGAAGGCAGCGACGGAGCAAAGCCGGGTTTTGTCGGCGTCAATTTTGCCATTAATACCTTTTTAACCGAACGTATCGAAGAAACCATTTCTGGCTATTCGGCTTCCACCGTCATTAATATTTACGGCAACGATTTGGACGCGCTAGACCGCGACGCGCAAAGCATTGCGGGCGTTATCGCCAGCACCAAAGGCGCACAAGATGTGCTGGTACAATCGCCGCCTGGTACCCCGCAAGCGGTGATTCGCCTGCGCCCAAATAAACTAGCGCAGTGGGGCATGCAAACGCTTGATGTGCTGGATACCATTCGCGCCGCCAATGAGGGCGTGCCGATTTCGCAGATTTACATGGGTAGCCGCGTGGTCGGTTTAAGCGTGATTTTGCAAGATGAAGCACGCGACGATGTGGGCGATATCGGCAATATTCCGCTAGTGAACCCTGAAGGCAAGTCATTGCTTTTAAAGGATGTTGCGTTTATTGACCAAGAAAATGGCCGATCCAAAATTCTGCACGCAGGTGCCAAGCGCATTCAAACCATCACCGCCAATGCGCAGGGCCGCGATATAGAAAGCTTTAACGCCGAACTTAAAAAACGCATTAAAACTGAGGTTAAATTAAGCGCTGGTAATTATTTAGAATTCACTGGCGAGGCCGAAGCTAATGCGCAATCGCGCGAAGATTTAATCGTGCATTCTTTGCTGGCGGGTGTGGCAATTTTTCTTATGCTTTATATCGCATTTGGGCGGCTGCGCAATTTGCTGCTCACCTTTGCCAACTTGCCATTCGCACTCATTGGCGGCGTGCTGGCGGTCTTGTTTACCGGCGGCTGGATCTCACTGGGCTCACTGGTAGGGTTTGTTACACTATTTGGTATTACGCTGCGAAATTCCATTATGATGGTATCGCATTTTCAACATTTGGTTGACAAAGAAAACTGCGTGTGGAACCTAGAAACCTGCATTCGTGGTGCGACTGAGCGCTTGCCTTCTATTTTAATGACTGCTCTGGTAACCGCGCTGGGATTGCTTCCGCTGGCGATTGGCAGCGGTCAACCTGGGCGTGAAATTGAGGGCCCAATGGCGACGATTATTGTTGGCGGCTTAGTCACTTCAACCATACTTAACTTATTGATTTTACCAACGATTATGTTGCATTTCGGACGGTTTGAAAAAGAGAACCTTGAATAGTTATGGGTTATACATTGAATGTATGCATTCGGCCAAAAGCGGCCACCCAGAAACACCGTAAAAGATTAGTATTTGTTAAATTAGTATAGAATTAAATTCAACTTAACTGTTTTTATAAATTCACTGAAAGAAAAGCCTTTAATTTAAATTAAGGCAACATATTCATGTCGTGCGTTGTTCTAAATCTTAAAATGAAACCCGAAGCTAATGGTGGTCGGCATGCTCCATTCAGCGAAGGATATGCTCCGCATCTAGTTGCCTCTGGCACATCTGAAATGCTTGGTGTTCGTGTAGTTGAATGCTCTGAATGGATATATCCAGGAACAGAGTCTAAAGTAAAGTTCTCTCTAATCTATTTTCCATCAGTTAACTATGAATCTCTTAAAGTCGGAACGCATGTAGATGTTGTTGAAGGCTCTCATGTGGTTGGTCATGGTATTGTTGACGAAGTGGCCCGTTAAAGTGTAAATATTTAAATGACTGCTATGCGTCACGTAGTGAACGGTCAAAATTCGGCCAATAGCGGACTTAGCTCATCAATCGATATATAATTATTTTTTATTATCCATAGTAAAAAGAAGAAATCCCAATGAAGAATTTAGCTGCTGTTTGCTTGTGCTTATATTTGTTAACAGGGTGTGCAAGTGATGGTTTTGTAAAGTTGCAGGACACTAAGAGTAATACCGCCGAAAATTTCACGTTTGTAGATGATCGTCCGGCAGAGGAAAAAAAATGGAAGCCAGTAAAAAATGATCCTTCAAACCCATTTTCTCAAATTCTTTATATAAATCATGGTGATGAAAATTTTTCCCCTAATCGAGTAACTGTACTAAGAAGTGCATTATCAAGCCGCCTTTCATCTTTGTTAGCTGGAAAAAAAATTGTTTTAAAAAGTTTCCATGTACGTGAATACCCAATAGAATCGCTTGCTTTAGCCAGAGCATCTGCAATGGCAGCAGTTAGTGTTGCAATAGCAACAGGTATGGAGCCAATTGGAAAGGCAGACTTTATTGACGTGGAATTACAATTAACAGTGAATGATACTGCTTATAAATCATCTGATCTTGAGGGCTATCATTTGGGAATAGTTTGGAGCTCATCTTATCAGTCCAAAACATTCCAAGATGCCGCTATCAAAGCTATAAATTCTGCAGTAGACAAAATGATTATTCAAATCAGTGAACAAACTCATTAATCTATAAATTTAGCTTTTTTTTAAAGTTTAACTTGGAATTTACTTGAGATAACATCAATGGGTCTCAAATGTAGCATTGAAATCTTTGAAATAAATTTTTATAAATGTTACTTTTCTAGGCGTATAAATGAAGCTCTCATATTTCACTCCTTTAATCTTTGCCCTCCTTGCTGGTTGTGAGGGCGTTGGAATTGTCTATACAAGCGATCAACTCCAGAAGCTTCAGAACGCAGCTGTGCTATACCAACAACAGGGTCGTCCTCTTGCAGCAAATCGCTTAATTAGCCAAGTAATTACTACCTGCGAAGAACGTAAAGACCGAATATGCCTGGCTAACGCCTGGGAAAGCTATGGCAACTTTCTAAGATCTGATTCAATTGGAAGGTGGGAAGATGAGCACGGTAAAGAGGAATTCCCGACCGAC
>JANYGD010000096.1 GCA_025359405.1 Methylotenera sp.
CGCTAAAAACCTACTTCGGCATGATGCAAGAACAAACTGGGCGCATGCGAAGGATTATTGAAGATTTGCTTACACTTTCGACTATAGAAAGTAGCTCAGATGCACCTGACGATATCGAAATCGACATGAGTTATTTATTAAAAGCCTTGCAAAATGATGCGCTTGGTTTAAGCCAAAGTCTCTACAAAACCAAACATAAAATTCATCTTGATGTCGACCCCACACTTAACCTGAGCGGTGCGCAGGAAGAACTGCACAGTGCCTTTAGTAATTTAATCAGCAACGCTATTCGCTACACGCCCAAAGGCGGCGAGATATTTATTACTTGGAACTTGATCAATGAACAGCCAGTATTCTCGGTACGTGATACAGGTATCGGCATCGAGCAGCAACATATCGATAGGCTCACCGAACGCTTTTACCGCGTCGATCGTGGCCGTAGCCGCGAAACTGGCGGCACAGGACTTGGGCTTTCCATCGTCAAACACATCCTCATCCGTCACCAAGCCAAGTTGGAAATTAGCAGCGAAATTGGCGTCGGCAGCACATTTAGCGTGGTGTTCCCCAAAGCCAGAATCATGCACAAACAAGTGACCTTGCAAGCATGAGGGTTTTGTTGATACTGGCGGCTTGCAGCCTGATTAGCGCATGCGCTACAAACTCACCTGTAGAAGGCAAACCCATTCCCGAGCGAGACGATAGAAGCTCTGCCAACCAACTCATGAAAAATGATTTCGACCGTATGGCCGATGTGGAGCTAGAAGAAAATACGCAAAGCCTGCGCAATTTGATGCTGAAACTATACAGGCGCAACCCGCATGAGCTTGCCAAAAGCACTGCTGACAATGCCGAGAAAATGGTGGAATGGGTATTTGAAGGCGAGTCACAACACCACTGGCAATTTAAAGAAATAGGCAATAAACAAGGTACGGACGCGATTTTTTTGGCCTTTGATGCCGATTACCAAAACGACCGTGTATTGCCGTTTATAGTCGGCCTGCAAACCATGCTGGCTAAGGCGCACGGCAACAAAACCGATTTTTATTTAACCGATAAAATCGAACCGCAAAGCCTCTACAACGTCGCGCGCAATATCGAAATCGCCGCCTGGAAGCTCTCGAACGCGCGCGATGCCGATGGCAATTTGTATTTACTCACCAATGAAATTAACGACAAAGACCGCAATTTAAGCTTTGAACGCGAATTTGGCAAAATGATTGGCCGCACCGATTTATACGCGATTGCACTTGCAGAAAAATCACAACGGATGATTTCGCGCGTCATGCAAAGCCTCGCTACAGCAGCATTTTTGCCGTTTTAACTTACTGTCGTCAGGGGCACTCCACTGCTAGCTGTCTTTTCAAATCTTTTGCTGCAAGCGCATAACCACCATCGCTACCATCCACAAAATGCATATGATTGCCACTAAACGATTGCACTATGCACGTTATTAAAGCTTCTCGCGATTTATGCATGCCATACGCCAGCTTGCCAGCTTGATGTTCTGCATCAAGAAAATTTTGCAACGCTGTTGCTTGCGCCTCACTACCATCCATCACCATACGCAGCATGCCATCAAATTTGCGGAAGTCTGAATTTTCCACCAACTCGTCTCGATAAGCGCTCCACTTGGTGGTTTCAGTATCCATATTATGTGCAAACAAAATCATGCCTGCAAAGTTTTGAAACAGCATTTTAGCCAAATATGAGATGCGCTTCTTTATAGCAAACTGGTTTGTACGCACTCGACACTCATGCGCCAATAGTTTGGGGTTAAACGTTAGCCGCATGACCTGCGCTTGCAGGGGATGATATTGCACAACATCGCCATAAATTGCTTGGATTTTTTCAAGCACAAGTTGATAAGTTGTCAAATTGGTTTCAGCATTTTTAGAAATTGCACACACTAACAATGCCAACTTATGGCCATTAAAGCTTGGTATGCCTTGCCAGCGACATTCAAACCCTTCGAAACTGGCATCTGCCAAACCATCCAACTCATTCACGCGTCGCACACCCACTACATCAGCGGTTTTTACTCGGCGCTCTGCTTCCTCCCAACCACGGCCAGAATATACGGGCTGAGTGACATGTGAGGATAATTGTAGCTTCCCTAACCTAACCCAAAAGCCCTGATTGACTAAATCCGACACTTTTACAAAGCCTACCCTAAGATTTAAACCAAAACTTTCACGCGATAACTTTTGCGCGCCGCGCAGTGCAATTTCCACGCGGTTCAACATGTCATCTGGAACTGCAAAAGTTGCCCCGTCACCACCAAACAAAAAGGTAGGTCTATATTACGGTCAACATTCACCACCGCCGCAATACACGCCACACCTATCGTATTTACCGTTTTGTAAGCACCCGCTTCTATGGCTTTGGTAGAGCCTATTACATCAGCAATCACTATCCACCAATCGTGCGGCACGTCAGCATGGGTGAGGCTTCGCGTTGCCTCT
>JANYGD010000170.1 GCA_025359405.1 Methylotenera sp.
TACCTGTATCACGTACCGAGAATACTGGCTGTTCATTGATCAAGTTCCAAGTAATAAATATCTCGCCGCCTTTGGGCGTGTAGCGAATAGCGTTGCTGACTAAATTACTAAACGCGCTGTGTAGCTCTTCTTGTGCGCCACTTAGGTTGAGCGTAGAGTCGACATCGAGATGAATTTTATGTTTGGCTTTATATAAGCTTTGACTTAGGCTGAGCGCATCGTTTTGTAAGGTTTTTAGCAAATGGCTCATGTCGATTTCGCTATTGTCGGGCGCATCTGTGCTGCTTTCTATGGTTGAAAGCGTGAGCAAATCCTCGATAATGCGCCGCATACGGCCAGTTTGCTCCTGCATCATGCCAAAGTAATTTTTTAGCGCATCAGGCACTGCACCTTCCATATCGCTAAGCGTTTCTAAAAAGCCACCCACCACTGTAAGCGGCGTGCGTAGCTCGTGCGAGACATTGGCAATAAAATCACGTCGCATCACGTCGACTTTTTCCAGTTGCGTCATATCGCGACAAATGAGTAGTTTTTGTTGGTTAGCGAATGGAATGAGTTGAATTTCGAGGATGACTTCCGGGTTGCGCCAAGATTTGAGTTTAAATGGCTCGCTGTAATTTTCATTATATAAATAAGCAATAAAATGACTATCACGCAGCAAATTAACGATAGGCAGGTTTTTATCGGTAGTTAAATCTAAGCCAAGTTGGTTTTCGGCATTCGACGTACACCATTCAATCTCGTTGCTAGGGCTTAATATCACCAAGCCATCTGGAATCGCATCGGCGGTCAGGTTAAAACGCTCTAGCGCCGAGCTTAATTGCGCTTGGTTAGAGAGGTTGTTACGCTCATATTGTAGTAGCGCGGTGAATACGTCTTGCCATGCGCCTGAGCCTTCTGGAATTTCTTTTAACGCGGGGTCTTTAAACCAAAGGTGCAATTTATGCAGCCACAAAATATGGCTGGCGATATAAAGTAAAAGACCGATTGAAAATACAAGCAGTGCAGCAGTTGTGCCGCTTATAAGCCATAAAAACAAGCAGATTGCGCCTAAGGCGCAAACAAATAAACCAGCTTTTAAACGGATATCTGGCACAAATTAAGCTTCTAGATTAGACTAAAGTTAAAATTAGCTTAATTATAGCGAGCTTTTGTACAAAATGACTTGGTCTAATGTGGTTTTAAATAAATTATGAGAGCCAACTAATTATTTTGAGCAGATAATCGGTAGCCTGAGCCACGCACGGTTTGAATTAAATCTTGATGGTTAGATACGGCCAAAGCATTACGCAAGCGGCGAATATGCACGTCAACTGTGCGATCTTCAACAAACACGCGGTCACCCCACACTTTATCCAGTAACTGGCTACGACTATGCACGCGTTCAGCGTTGCTCATAAAATAGTGCAAAAGTCTAAATTCGGTTGGCCCCAAATCAATATTGGCGCTGTTGCCAGTTACGCGATGCGTGGTTGGGTCTAGCAATAAGCCTTGAATTTCAATCGGGTCATCGGTCATTTGTGGCGCGCGGCGGCGCAGCACGGCTTTAATGCGGGCATTCAGCTCACGCGGACTAAATGGCTTGGTTACGTAATCGTCTGCGCCCACTTCTAAGCCGCGCACTTTGTCGTATTCATCACCACGCGCGGTAAGCATAATAATAGGTATAGATTTGGTGAGATTGTCTGATTTAAGACGGCGCGCATACTCAATACCGCTCATGCCAGGCAGCATCCAATCAAGCAAAATCAAGTCTGGTAGCGTGTTGCGAAGCAGTTCTTGTGCGTGTTCCACACTAAGCGCGCGCATGGCGTTATGACCCGCCTGCGTAATATTTAGCGCAAGCAGCTCTTGTATTGCGGGTTCATCTTCGATCACTAAAATATTCGCTGGCATGGTTTTTTCTAGTTGAGTTAATTTTGATGCATTATGTGACTTTAATATGACATATTCATGACAAAATTCAAATGTTTTTTTGCGAAAAACTTTAAAGCACAATTGCCATTTTTAGCGTTTTGTAACACTATGTTGCATGCTTGAATTATAAAAAATTAGTACTTACTTTGGGAGCGTCGCATGGCAAGTTTTTTATCTAAGGAACACATTACCGCAAACGCAAATTTCAATCGTTGGTTGGTGCCACCAGCCGCACTGGCTGTGCACTTATCTATCGGCATGGCCTATGGGTTCAGCGTGTTTTGGAAACCGCTTGGTAATGCGCTGATGGGGGCAGATGGCAAGCCATTAGCCGCTTGTGCAGCGGGCGCGACCACGTTTGGCGAAAAATTATCAGGTACGATGCGCGCGTTAACCGCCACCGATTGTAACTGGACGCAGTTTGATTTGGGCTGGATGTTTACCTTGTTTTTTGTATTGCTAGGGTGCTCGGCAGCGCTGTGGGGCGGTTGGTTAGAGCGCGAAGGCCCACGTAAAGCAGGCTTGGTTTCAATGTTGCTATGGTGCGGCGGCTTGCTTATTTCCGCTTATGGCGTGCATGCACACCAATTGTGGCTAATGTGGCTGGGTAGTGGCGTGATAGGCGGTATAGGGCTTGGTTTAGGTTATATTTCACCCGTTTCTACGCTTATTAAATGGTTTCCAGACCATCGTGGTATGGCCACAGGCATGGCGATTATGGGCTTCGGCGGCGGCGCGATGATAGGCTCCCCACTCGCTACTAAATTAATGACGCATTTTGCTAGTCCTGGCAATGTAGGCGTTTGGCAAACTTTTGTAGCATTAGCAGCAATTTATGCCGTGTTTATGTTGTGTGGTGCGTTGGGCTATCGCGTGCCACCAGTAGGCTGGAAGCCAGCTGATTGGACGCCGCCAGATACAGCAAAAAATACCATGATTGCATCGAAAAATGTGCATTTAAAAAATGCGCATAAAACGCCACAATTTTGGCTGCTGTGGTTGGTATTGTGCATGAATGTTTCCGCCGGCATTGGCATTATTGGTGCGGCTGCA
>JANYGD010000193.1 GCA_025359405.1 Methylotenera sp.
GAATACAATTGGTGGTGTAAAAAAAGACAGGAACAGTATTATTGACCGACTATCCCCATTTTTACCAGTTGGTTTTTATTACAAAGCATTTCATAAGCCGCGTTGGTTGTTTCCATATTGGGAGCGCATGATTCGTAAGGCCGCAGGTTTAGGCGTTACAAATTTTAATTTCCCACGTATTACAAAACCTAAGCTGCATACTCATTGCGATTTATTAGTGGTTGGCGCAGGCGCTGCAGGCCTGAGCGCAGCTTATACAGCCGCCACAGCAGGTTTACAAGTGACTTTGGTAGATGAAAACAAATATGTCGGCGGTAGTTTAGGCTATGACCAAGGTGGTAGCAACGGTTCAGTTGAACAGTTAGAAGACTTGTTACATAAAGTGACTAGTCAACCAAATATAACATTAATAACGGGTGCTTATGCCGCCGGTTATTATCCTGATCATTTAATTCCAATTGTAGGTGCAAGCGGTATTACCAAAGTGCGTGCTAAAGCAGTCGTTGTGGCCAGTGGTGCGTTCGAGCAGCCACCTGTATTTAGATACAACGATTTACCAGGCATTATGCTAGGTTCTGCCGCGCAACGATTAATTTATCGTTATGGCGTACGGCCGTTTGATAGCGGCATCGTATTTACCGCCAATGATTATGGCTATCGTGTAGCGCTCGATTTGTTTGATGCAGGCAGCAAGGTATTGGCTATTGTTGATTTGCGCACTGGCAGCAAGGGCGGTTTAGATGCGGTAAATCTAGCAAGACGCGGCGTTAAAATATATGCAGGCCATTGTGTTTATGAGGCGTTAGTAACCGCTGATAAATCCAGCGTGCGTGGTGCAGTCATTTGCGCATATGACGACAAAAATAATGTCGCATTAACTGATAATAGTTTCACGATTGATTGCGATGGAATCGCGATGAGCGCAGGCTGGGCGCCAGCTAGTGCGCTGTTGTATCAGGCTGGGACACAAATGAAATTTGATGATAATGTGCAACAGTTTGTGCCAAATCGTTTGCCAGAAGGCATTTTTGCAGCCGGTAAAGTCAACGGTATTTTTGAGCTAGAACAACGCTTGCGCGATGGCGAACGCGCTGCCAATGACGTTTTACGCTATTTAGGCCACAAAGCGCCAAATAGTACTATTGAAAAGCATGCTGGAAGTGCGCCGAGCCATTCTTATCCCATGGTGCCTCACCCAAAGGGTAAAAACTTTGTCGATTTTGATGAAGATATTCAAATAAAAGATTTTGAGAATGCGGCAAAAGAAGGTTTCGATAATATCGAGCTGATGAAGCGCTTTACCACGGTGGGCATGGGCCCCAGCCAAGGCAAGCATTCTAATATGAATGCGATTCGACTATTAGCAAAAATTCGTGGCTTGCCTGTTGAAAAAATTGGTACGACCACATCGCGGCCATTCTTTCACCCAACGCCAATCGGCCATTTAGGTGGGCGTGGTTTTCATCCGCATCGCTTAACTTCGCTGCATGACTGGCACGCTAGCAATGGTGCGGTGTTTACCGATATAGGCGCTTGGAAGCGCGCAGCCTATTACCCGAAAAACGGCCAAAGCAAAGAGCAAGCGATTCAAGCTGAGGCCATGGCTGTTAGAAAAACTGCAGGCATCATTGATGGCAGTTCGCTTGGCAAGGTTGAAGTGCATGGGCCAGATGCTGCTGAATTTTTAGAGCGCTTTTTTACTGGTAAATATGCCAATCAAAAGTTGGGTACTTGGCGTTACACCTTGCAATTAGATGAAGCAGGCGTGATCGTTGATGATGGCGTGGCTTGTCGTCTAGCAGAGGATTTATTCTATTTGTCTATTGGCACTACGAATGCTGCAACCGTTTACCGTGAGATGCAACGTTGTCAACAAATGTGGCAACTCAATATTGGCTTGGTGAATGTGACAGGCGCATATGGCGTCATTAATATTGCGGGTCCAGCGGCACGTGAAATTTTATCTAGCCTCACCGAGTTAAATCTTTTATCAGAAGCCTTTCCACTGGGGCATTTCCGTGAAGCTGCTGTGGCCAAGGTGCCAACCAAGATTATTCGCGTGTCATTTGTATCTGAAATGGCTTACGAGCTGCATGCACCCATGAACCAAATGCCTATTTTATGGAATGCATTGATGAC
>JANYGD010000044.1 GCA_025359405.1 Methylotenera sp.
AGGATACTGGTTTTACCTGGTCAAAATTCAACGCGCATAACTGCGCTTATCTGGTCAGTTTTAAATGCGCGTCAACACTAAGAGCTCCAGGTAGTGATTACCATATTCGAATAGATGTAACGCTATCGTATGTTGCGAGGCCAAGAAGAACTAGGCGCAACGTAAGGCAATACCTTTCAACATGGGCAGATTGGAGAAGTAGTAAAATTGGAGAGTCTCTTGATTCGTTTAAAAATAGAGTCTTAAAGAGTGGTAATCCACACTTGGCCGAACAAGAGAACGTTATCCCATGGGAAATCCGTGAAAGAGATGATCTAGGTAATATTGAAGGGGTGAAGCGAAGTACAGGCACCGTACAGAAAGATTGGGTAGTATTAAATTCACATCAATTGCCTCAAGATTTTTGTATAGCGGTGGTTGGCCATGCAGGGTGGGATCTTGATCCAGACGCATATGCAAAATATGCACTTTCAATAACATTTGAGGCAATTAATCAAGATATAGAGATTTATGAACGTATTGAAACATCTGTAAATGCAATTCAGGTTAATCAAATTGAAGCTCAAGTTTTGGTATAAAACTTTACAAATATGAGCCTATACGATCAACTGAAAAAAGCAAAAAGTGAAGAAGATGTAAAAGATGCTTACATCAAAGCATTAGGCTTAAAAGGCCACACAAAGGGGTTAATTGACATTCAAAGCAAAGAAATTTGGTTCGAGGCCAAGCACACTGCGCGTGAATCAAGCTATGCAATGTTTACGCAATTGCTACATTACGTCCAAGTAGCGCTCAATAAAGGTGAAACGTTACCTCCTTTTTTAGCTGTCATCGATACTGAAAAGGCAGCATTAATGAAAAACGTAGACGTGCTGCCCTTTTTAGCCAAAAAAAACCATAAAATGGGGTAAGTCTGCCACCAAATATCCTCAAGAAGTGTTAAATTGCATCTAAATTTGACCCACCAAATGCATCGAATATTGACCCACCCATAATTGCCTATTCTATCGCTAAAGTTGTCTTTTAACTTTTGTTAATAGAACTTTTATAGATATGTAGCTATAATGTAGCTGGCTGTAGTTTTTTACGACTGATCCAAACTTATTAAAATTCATTAAAAAATGTGGCGAGTATTGCAAGATATTGTTTAAATTGAATAATTTATTTCTTAACCTATTTTGAAAATCCGCGTGTCGGCAGTTCGATTCTGCCCCCGGCCACCAGTTTTGCATTTATCACAACTATTCCCTAAAGCATTCACAACTGATATTTCATGTGTACAATAAACATACTTATTAAGGCTTTATCATGAAAAGTTATTCTGAAATTGAGGCAAGTGATTTATTTGATCATATCACTAAACCAAAAGTGCTTTTGGTTGACGTGCGTAATGACGATGAAGTAGCGCGCGGCATTATTCCTGGCGCGATGCATATTCAGCTCTCCATGTTGCCTGTGCAATACGAAAAACTAATGAACGCAAATTCAGTGGTGTTTTACTGCCACAGCGGTGTGCGCTCAGCCCATGCGGCCGATTTCGCCGTTAATAAAGGCGTGAAAGACGTATTCAATTTGGTTGGCGGTGTAATAGCCTGGGGCAAAGCTGGTTATATATTAAGTAAGAAGAAATAATTAAGTACATTTTCTGATTGGAAATGAATGGAATTCGATAAAGAATTAGATGCAAAAAATTTAAATTGTCCTCTGCCAATATTGCGCTGCAAAAAAGGTTTGAGCGAAATTAATGCGAACCAAATATTAAAAATCACAGCGACTGATCCTAGCTCTGTTAAAGATTTTCAGGCTTTTTGCAAGCAAACTGGGCATGAATTATTGCAGCAAGACGACGCTGATGGCGTGTTTACGTTTTACATCAAAAAACGCGCCGATGCCTGAAATTTTCTCACTTAAGCCAGAGTTTGCTTAAGTTTAGCCAATTGGCTTTGTAGTTTTTCCAAACCCTCGCTAAATTCCGCAACACGTGCTTTTTCTTGCGCTACCACAGCTGCTGGCGCGCGCGCGACAAAGCTTTCGTTATTTAGTTTGCCGTTCGCTTTGGCAATCTCGCCTTGCAAACGCGCAATTTCTTTATTTAAACGCTCTTTTTCCGCCGCTATATCAATCTCAATTTTTAGCATCAGTTTAAAGTCATCCACCAGCATTACAGGCGCATCGGCAGCTGGCAGTTCAGCCACAATAGCCACATCTTCCAGCTTAGCTAAAGCTTTTAGATACGGCGCATACGCTTGCAATTGCTCGGCATCGCCGGACGCGAACAACGGCACCCGAGCAGCGGGTGAAATGCCCATTTCGCCACGCAAGCTACGGCAAGCATCAACCATTTGTTTCAACTGTGCCACCCAAACTTCGGATGTTTCATCAATTTTATCAGGCTGCGCTTTGGGGTAAGCTTCTAGCATAATGCTCGCACCGTGCTTCTCTGTCATCGGTGCCACAGTTTGCCAAATTTCTTCGGTAATAAACGGCATAACTGGGTGAGCTAATCGCAAAATGGTTTCTAGCACACGTAATAAAGTACGGCGCGTGGCGCGCTTTTCAGCTTCGCTACCCGCTTGCAGCTGCACTTTTGCCAGCTCCAAATACCAATCGCAGTACTCATCCCACACAAATTCGTAAATGGCTTTTGCGGCTAAGTCAAAGCGATAGTCAGTAAATGCGCGTTCAACTTCGGCCTCAGTGCGTTGTAATATACTCACAATCCATCTGTCTGCTTGCGAGAATTTGCGCCCGCCTTCACCACAACTTGCCGCATCAAAGCCGTTGTCTTGGCCTTCTGTGTTCATCAACACAAAACGCGTGGCGTTCCACAATTTATTACAGAAGTTTCGGTAGCCATCGCAGCGTTGCAAATCAAACTTAATGTCGCGCCCAGGTGAAGCAAGTGCCGCAAATGTAAAACGCAAAGCATCCGTGCCATAAGCGGCGATACCCTCGGGGAATTCTTTACGCGTACGTTTCTCGATTTTTTCCGCGTCTTTCGGGTTCATCAAACCTGTGGTGCGCTTTTTAATCAAATCATCCAAGCCAATGCCGTCAATCAAATCAATCGGGTCTAACACATTACCCTTAGATTTAGACATTTTCTGGCCTTCGGCGTCGCGAATCAGTCCATGCACATACACATGCTTAAACGGAATCTCACCGGTGATGTGTTTAGTCATCATCACCATACGCGCTACCCAGAAGAAGATGATGTCAAAACCCGTCACCAGCACGCTGGAAGGCAGATATTGCTGCAAGGAAATATTGGTGCGGTCTTTGACATCATCGCCAGTCCAATCTAAGGTTGAGAATGGCCATAAAGCAGAAGAATACCAAGTATCCAACACATCACTATCTTGTGTCAGACGGTCATGAAGCGGCCATCCAAAACGAGTAAGTTTTTGTTCGATTTCTTCGTTACTGTCGCTTGAAAGTATGCCTGCCTTAATTGGCATCTCATGGTTTCCGTTCTGAGTAAACCATGCTGTGTAAGCTTCAAAAGAATTATGAGCGACGAAATATTTAGCATGTTTATCGTACCATGCAGGGATACGATGCCCCCACCACAACTGGCGCGAGATGCACCAATCTTGAATATTATTTAGCCATTGATTGTAGGTATTCACCCAGTTTTCTGGGTAGAACTTGATTTTGCCATTAGCAACTACTTCCAAGGCTTTTTCAGTAATGCTTTTCCCATCGTCGCCTTTTTTGCTCATGGCGACAAACCATTGGTCGGTCAGCATAGGTTCAATCACCACGCCAGTACGGTCACCCCGCGGCACTTTGAGTTTATGTTTTTCAGCTTTAACTAAATAACTTTCGTTTTCTAAGTCAGCAACAATTAATTTGCGAGCTTCAAATCTATCTTTGCCTTGATATGACTCTCGGATAAATCTAGTAATTCTTAACCCATCGACTTCACCACTAACTGCTTCTCGAAGTTCTGTCGTGACATATTCTTGGTCAAGAATATGTCTTGTTTGAGCCGTAACAATTGTTCCATTAAGGGCAAGAATAGAATACATCGGCAAGTTATGACGTTGACCAACTGCATAGTCATTAAAGTCATGCGCAGGCGTCACTTTCACCACACCAGTGCCAAATTCTTTATCTACATAGTCATCTGCAATAATCGGAATTTCACGGTCACATAATGGCAACTTAACATTCTGACCAATCAAATGTGCATAACGCTCATCTTCAGGGTGTACCATTACGGCCACGTCACCAAGCATGGTTTCTGGGCGGGTTGTCGCTACCGTTAAGTGACCTGAGCCATCCGCAAGTGGATAATTGATGTGCCACATAAAGCCATCTTCTTCTTCCTGCACCACTTCTAAATCAGAAACGGCTGTACCTAACTTCACATCCCAGTTCACCAAGCGTTTACCGCGGTAAATCAGGCCTTCGTTATACAAACGCACAAAAGTCTCGGTTACTACTTTGTTGAGGCCTGCATCCATGGTAAAGCGCTCACGGCTCCAGTCGGGCGATGTGCCTAAACGGCGCATTTGTTTGGTAATGGTGCCGCCAGAGTATTCTTTCCACTCCCATACTTTTTCTAGGAATTTCTCGCGCCCTAAATCGTGACGGCTCACACCTTGCGCGTCCAACTGGCGCTCCACCACAATCTGCGTAGCAATGCCCGCATGGTCAGTACCCGGCTGCCACAGCGTGTTATCACCACGCATGCGGTGATAACGGGTCAGCGCATCCATCAAAGTTTGGTTAAAGCCATGCCCCATGTGCAGGGTGCCGGTGACGTTAGGCGGTGGCAGTAAAATGCAGAAGTTTTCTTTAATTTCCGGGTTTAAGCCAGCGGCGTAATAGCCTTTGCTCTCCCAAAATTCGTACCATTTGCTTTCGATAGCCTTAGGGTCGAACGATTTTGCGAGCTCTTTCGGTGGTGTGTTTGCTGTGGTCATGGCCACTATTTTAACATAGGCTGGCCAATCTCTTTTATGTGGCTTTTAGGTAAAAAATAAGTAGTAAACTCAATAAGCCTAAATAGACCAAAACCCACGTTTTATAATCGTTACGCAATTGCTGTGGCGCTTTGGCGGAGATTAAAAATAAAGCCTGATTGCCAGGCTTTGCTATGGTGAAATTGCTCCCGCTTTCAGTTGAAAGGTTTGCTTGCATGGCATGCTCCGCCTTGACTTGTTTAATCGCATCTTGACGCGCCAGCTCCCATTCTTGCACATCAATTTCTCCATCGCGATTTTTATCATAACGATTTAGTAATTGCTGCGGACGCGTTTTCCAATCGGCAAGCGTTGCGCTTAAATCTCGATTAAACGACACTTCATCGTACACATCTTTTCGCGTATCGAGCTGACCAATCACGTAAATCGATTTATCTGCCGGCAAAAATTCTTCCACATAACGATGGTCATTCTTTCGCCAAGTACTCGCCTCAAAATAAACCACCTCCGCCCCTTTTGGATCTACCGTGCATTGCGCGGTGCCGTCATCCAAAGTAAACGTTGTTTTACTCTCTAAATATTCCAATGGCATGATGTTAAAGCGGTCTAAATTCTCGTCCTGGCTTTCACGATTGGCGTAGACACTTGAGCGATACCACACGCAAGGGATGTTTTGATAAGGCGTTGTGATGGGTTTTTCGGTTTTTGCGACACCATAAAGCTCCACGTAGCCTTGTGCGGCAGCGGCGATTGTAGAAATGGGCGCTTCTGAAATTTTAAGCAAACGCCGATAATTGAATACGCACGCAAAAAAACATATCGCGATTATGCCAAGCAATAAATAACGCCAAGTTTCCGGTTTATGATGGCTTACATACAGGACAAAAACAGCATAAAAAAGGCCAGCCGCTATCAGCGCCAGCGTAGCTATATTCACGCCATGGCCTTTTAATTGTTGAAACATTTAGTTTTTTAACTGTTAAAGTGCGCGCTTACATCGACGTCTTTTAATTCCGCAGATGCAAATTTCAACATCTCTTTTCGCCCAAAGCCGAATAAGGAAGCCACAATGACATCGGGAAACTGTGAAATTCTCACGTTATTATTGTTCACGGAATCATTATAAAATTCGCGTCTATCGGCGATTTGGTTTTCGATTCCAGTAATACGCTGCTGCAAATTTACAAACATCTGGTCGGCTTTTAAATCAGGATAATTCTCCGCCACCGCATATAAACCGCCCAAGCTAGTTGCGAGTGTTGATTATGCCTTGCTTAAGCCTGCCAAATCCTGTGTTTGACGCGCGGCATCCACGCCCATACGCGCTTGCGTTACTTTTTCTAATACTTGTGCCTCATGCGTCATATAGGCTTTGCAAGTATCAATCAGTTTGGGTAGCTCATCATTGCGCTGCTTTAGCAACACATCAATATTGGCCCAAGCCTTTTCAACATTGTTTTTAACGCTTACCAAACTGTTATAAGTAATAATGAAATAAATCACAATTACTG
>JANYGD010000050.1 GCA_025359405.1 Methylotenera sp.
GTGGTTGCCACGCATCCAATCCAGTTTATTTCGCCCGATGACTTCAAAGCACATGAGGCACGTACTTGTATCTCAGAAAGCTATATGTTGGCTGATTCGCGCCGACCTAAAAATTTCACCGAGCAACAATATTTTAAATCACAACAAGAAATGTGCGAGCTTTTTGCGGATATTCCCGAAGCGCTTGCCAACTCGGTAGAAATTGCAAAACGCTGTAATTTGACTATTACTTTGGGTAAAAATTATCTGCCAAATTTCCCCACGCCGAACGGTGAGAGTCTTGATGTTTACCTTGTTGAGCAATCCAAGATTGGCTTGGAAGCGCGCTTGCAGATGCTTTACCCAAGTGAGGAAACAAGCGAAGCTAAGCGCGCAGAATATGAAGCTAGGCTTAGCTTTGAATGCAAAATGATCAATCAAATGGGCTTTGCGGGTTACTTTCTAATCGTAGCAGATTTCATCAATTGGGCGAAAAATAACGGCGTGCCAGTTGGCCCTGGGCGTGGCTCTGGTGCTGGTTCTCTGGTTGCTTATAGCTTAAACATTACCGATTTAGATCCACTTCAATACAATTTACTTTTTGAGCGTTTTTTGAATCCAGATCGCGTTTCGATGCCCGATTTCGACATCGATTTTTGCATGGATGGCCGCGATCGCGTCATTGATTACGTGAAGCAAAAATATGGTTTGGATGCGGTTTCACAAATCGCTACATTCGGTACTATGGCGGCCAAAGCAGTGATTCGCGATGTGGGGCGCGTACTGGATTTGCCGTTTAATTTTGTCGATGGCATCGCCAAGTTGATTCCACTTGAGCTTGGCATTACCTTGAGTACTGCGCTGGAAAAAGAGCCACAATTGCAAGAACGGCGCGAAGCTGAAGAAGAAGTCGCCGAATTGCTGGAGCTGGCTTTGCGGCTAGAAGGCTTGGTGCGCAATGTTGGCATGCATGCGGGTGGCGTACTGATTTCTCCGGGCAAAATTTCTGATTTTTCGCCAATTTATTGCCAAGCTGATGGTGGCAGCTTGGTGAGCCAATACGACAAAGATGATGTCGAGGCGGTTGGCTTGGTGAAGTTTGACTTTTTGGGCTTACGCACGCTGACGATTTTAGAGCTGGCATTGAAAAACGCGAACAAACAACGCATGGCTGCGGACCAAGCGCCGCTTTCTTTTGAAACGCTTCATTTAGATGATAAAGCGACGTTTAATCTGCTTAAAAAGGCCAATACCACGGCTGTATTTCAGCTAGAATCGCGCGGCATGAAAGACATGCTCAAGCAAGCGTTGCCAGATTGCTTTGAAGATATTATCGCGCTGGTAGCCTTGTATCGCCCAGGTCCTATGGATTTGATACCGGATTTCTGTCGCCGCAAGCATGGCAAACAACGCGTCGAATATCCACATCCTGCGACTGAAAGCATTTTAAAAGAAACCTACGGCATTGCGGTGTATCAAGAGCAGGTGATGCAAATTGCGCAAGTGGTGGCGGGCTACAGCCTAGGTGCTGCGGATTTATTACGTCGCGCCATGGGTAAAAAGAAGCCTGAAGAAATGGTGGCACAGCGCGCGATTTTTACTGAAGGCGCACTCAAAAATGGTTTAAATGAGCGTCAAGCGCGAGAGCTTTTTGACTTGTTGGAGAAGTTTGCAGGTTATGGATTTAATAAATCGCATGCCGCCGCCTATGCGCTGGTTGCGTATCAAACCGCTTACTTAAAAGCGCATTATCCAGCAGCATTTTTGGCGTCCACCATGTCGGCGGATATGAACAATACCGACAATATTCATCTCTTTTTTGATGATTGCGCCCCGAACAAAGTCGAGGTATTACCGCCTGACATTAACCAGAGTGCTTACCGTTTTGAGCCGCTGAATAATAGCCAAATATTGTATGGCTTAGGCGCGGTGAAAGGCACAGGATTAGCCGCGATTGAAGTGATTTTAGCGGCGCGCGAAATGGAGGGGCCGTTTAAAGATTTGTTCGATTTTTGTAGTCGTTTAGATTTGCGTAAAGTGAATCGGCGCGTGATAGAATCACTGATTCGGGTAGGCGCCTTTGATAAGCTAGAACCCAATCGCGCTACGCTATTGGCGGGCGTTGGTATGGCGGTTGCGGCGGCCGAACAATCGAATAACCATGCGGGTCAAGATAGTTTATTTGGTGGCGTGAGCGAGACCAAGCACGAGTTGCCGAATGTGCCAGCATGGTCGCCAGAAGAGTCGTTAATACAAGAAAAAGCCGCGCTAGGCTTTTATTTAAGCGGACATCCGTTTTTAAATGCAAAGGAAGATATCAGCCAATTTGTGCGCGGCACACTGGCCGATTTGGTGCCACAGGAGCAGCTCAAATTATTAGCAGGTATAGTGATGGGTGTGCGTATTCGCATGACGCAGCGCGGCAAAATGGCGATTATAACGATTGATGATGCAGTTTCGCGGGTGGATGTGGTGGTGGGTAGCGAGCTGTTACAGCAGCATGCGGGCTTAATCAAAGAAGACGCTTTAATTATCATCGAAGGTCGTGTCAGTCATGATGAGTTTTCGGGTGGAAACCGTGTCAATGCGCGCAAGTTGTACGATTTAGCGACCGCAAGAAGTAATTATGCCAGCATGCTTAAAATATCCTGCAATGGGCAATCGGATGCGGCCAAACTCACCACAATTTTGAGCCCATATCGTAAAAAACCAGCAGAATCTGATAAGAAATTGTGCCCAGTAAAAATTGAATATCACAATGCACAAGGCCAGGCTAGCTTGATGTTGGGCGACGCATGGCGGGTGGAGTTGCAAGATGAATTATTGCAAAATCTACACGCGTGGTTATCAAAAGAAAACGTAAAAATCCTTTATAATTAGCGCGGTTTGTATTTAAGGTATTCCACAATATGAAAGTAAGTTACTTGGATTTTGAGCAAGGAATTGCCGAATTGGAGAAGCGCATTGACGCGCTGCAAGTATCGCACGACGACCACGATGATTTGGATATTTCAAAAGAGCTTGAGCAGTTACAGAAAAAGAACAAAAAACTGCTCGAAGACACTTATAAAAACTTAAGCGCATGGCAAATTTCGCAAGTAGCACGCCATCCGCAGCGCCCTTACACGCTTGATTATATTAAACATTTGTTCACTGACTTTGAAGAATTGCATGGTGATCGCGCATTCGCAGATGACCCTGCCATTGTGGGCGGTATTGCACGCTTTGAAGGTACGCCAGTGATGGTGATTGGCCACCAAAAAGGTCGTGATGTGAAGGAGCGCCAATACCGTAATTTTGGCATGCCGCGTCCAGAAGGCTATCGCAAAGCCTTGCGTTTATTCAAGTTGGCTGAAAAATTTGGCCTGCCAACCATCACCTTGATTGATACACCGGGCGCTTACCCTGGCATTGGCGCGGAAGAGCGTGGACAATCGGAGGCGATTGCTAGAAATCTTTATACTATGAGCGAACTTAAAACGCCGATTTTGGGAGTGATAATTGGCGAAGGTGGCTCGGGAGGCGCATTGGCGCTAGGAGTGGTCGATCAGCTATTGATGTTGCAATACTCGACTTATTCGGTGATTTCGCCAGAAGGTTGCGCTTCAATTTTGTGGAAAAGCGCATCAAAAGCGCCAGAAGCCGCAGAAACATTGGCGATTACGGCTGATCGCTTGAAAGTCTTGGGTTTGGTGGATGTGATTGTGGCAGAGCCGTTGGGCGGCGCGCATCGCGATGTTGAAACTACCATGCAATCGCTGCGCCGCTCCTTAAAAACTGAGTTAGCTGTGCTACAAAAGAAAAGCAGCGATAAATTGTTAGCGGCGCGCTATGAGCGGCTAATGGGCTATGGAAAATTTAAAGAAACTGCTAGCAAGTAAATCAAAACTGTCACTTCAATATCAGCTAAAAAACTTTTTAGTTGATGTTTTTATTCAGAAAAAGTTAAACAATCCCAAGTTAGTTTTGGCTTTCAGCGGCGGTTTGGATTCTTGCGTACTGTTACATTTGCTTGCTGAATGCCGAAAAAAACTCCCGTTTCAATTGCATGCACTGCATGTACATCATGGTTTGAGCTCCAATGCTGATGCTTGGGCAGATTTTTGTCAAGATATTTGTGTTAATTTGAATATTCCATTCACTCTTTCCAAAGTTAAAATAAATAAAAACAGTGGCTTAGGGTTGGAGGCAACCGCTCGCGATGCGCGCTACAAAGCGCTTCTGGCTGCAGATGCAGATTTTATTTGTCTAGCACACCATCAGGATGACCAAGCTGAAACTTTGCTCCTGCAACTCGCACGTGGCGCAGGCGTAAAGGGTTTGGCGGGCATGGGCAGGGCGAATAAAAAACTGCTGCGACCCTTTCTGGACTTGCCTCGTAGCGCATTAGAGACATATGCAAAGCAGCACAATTTGGCTTGGATTGAAGATGAAAGCAATGCCGATACCAAGTTTGACAGAAATTTTATGCGCCATGAAATTTTGCCGAAGTTAGAAAAACAATATCCTGCGATTAAACAAACCATCAGCCGCGCTGCGCAACACATGGCAGAAGTGGATAGTTTGCTGGATGATTTAGCTGAGATGGACGTAAAAAACTGTCAGCAAAATCAAAAAGATAATATGCAATTACAGTTGGCACCTTTGGTGCGTTTAAGCACAGCGCGCGTTAAAAATACACTACGATGGTGGTTGGCGCAATGTGCTTGCGAAGTACCAAGTGCAGCGCAGTTGCGGCAAATCACGCAACAACTTTTACATGCCAAAGCAGATGCAGACATCAAAATTAAAGTGTCTGCAAGCCATAATCTACGGCGCTTTCAGAGCAGTGCATTTTTGGTTAAAAACGTACTAGAAGACGATGATGATTACTTACGTAATGAGTTTAGCTTGCTGTGGCAGGGCGAAAAAATCATTATTTTGCCCGATCAATCACGCTTATTTTTTAGCGAAAAAATGGGTGAAGGCATTGCTTTGTGGCGTGTTGAAAAAGCGCAATTAAGTATTCGTTATCGTCGCGGTGGCGAGGTTATTAAGCCAGAGGCGAATCGGCCTACACGCCGCTTAAATGCTTTGTTGCAAGCAAGCGCCATGCCGCCCTGGCAGCGCGAGCGCTTGCCTTTATTGTGTTTAAACGAGAACTTGGTGCTGGTTCCAAATGTCGCAGTAGATGCTAGCTTTAAGGCCAGGCTAGACGAAATGGGTCTAGTAGTTCAATATTTGTAGTGCAATATTTCTAGTAAGTGTGTTCTAACTATCAATTAAGCCGCTACGAATGGCAAGCCGCACCAGTTCTACAGAGTTATTAATGCCTAATTTTTGCTTGATGCTTGTTTGATAGTTAGCGACTGTCTTGCTACTAATATTAAGACTGGATGCGATTAGGTTGCTATCTGTGCCTTCGGCTAATAGGCGAAAAATCTCGAATTCGCGTGTGGATAATTGCTGTAATGGATTGATTTCGTCATTTAAAAACTGTTGTGCAATTTTTTTTGTAAAGTTTGCGTTAATGTAAGTTTGGCCTTTTGCAAGGCATTCAAGCGCGTTTACTAGCTCTTCTGCTAGGCTGTTTTTTACTAAATAGCCTTTGGCCCCAGCCTTTAGCGCTTGGCTGGCAAACGCGGCATTTTCGTGCATCGATAGCACCAGCAATTTAGCTGTTGGGTAGCGTGCAACAATTCTACCAATCGCCTCTATGCCGCCCATGCCGGGCATGCTTAAATCAATTATCGTAATATCGGGCAAATGCTCACCAAATTGTTGATACGCACGTTCGCCACTTTCTGCCTCTGCCACAACTAAAAAACGTGCTTCTTGTTCTAGCAGGCGTCTAACGCCAGCGCGTACTACAGCGTGATCGTCTACTAACATAATCCGAATTAAATCAGATGCGCTCATAGCTGCGCCCTTAAAGGGATCCAAGCGAGGATGGTGGTGCCTTTGTTAGAGCTGGCTTCTATTGTAAATTCGCCGCCCAAGCCTTCTACTCGCTCGCGCATACCGGGCAAACCAAAGCCATTAACTTTGTTAGCGTTAAAACCTTTACCATTATCCTGCACTTTTACAGTAATGCCTCTCTTGTTGATTTTTAATTGAGTGCTAACGTTGATGTTAACTAATGTTGCCTCTGCATGACGTGAAATATTGGTTAAGCACTCTTGCACTAAGCGGTACAACACTAGGCTTTCTGCTTCGCCCAAGGTTTCTTTGCCTAAATCATCTGCATGGCTAATATTGAGAGTAAATGCAATGTTGCCATAACGTGTGGCACAGGTGTCGACCAAATCTTGCAGCGCTACCACCAGCCCTAGCTCGTCAAGTACACCAGGTCGCAAGCGCTGCAACAAGCCACTTACTAAATCAATAAGGTGGCGTGATAGCTGCGTTATTGCTAATGCGCTGTCGTGTAGTTCTGGATATTTAGTTTTTGCGTGTTTTAATACGATATTCGCGTCGGTGTTAATTGCCGTTAGATACTGCCCAAATTCATCATGCAAATCACGCGCAAGGCTTTTGCGTTCGGCCTCTTGTAAAGTAATCAATTGTTGCGTAAGTTGATGATTTTGAAAAATACTTTGTTGCAGCGTTTCAATCATGTGGTTAAATTTTTGGCCAATACGCGCTAATTCTGGCAATTGAAATGTTGGCAATCTAGTTTCTAGATGGCCTTTTTCGATTTCGTCCAAGGCAGATAAAATGGTCTCGGTAGGTTTAAGCGCTTGCGCAATCGCCCATGCAATCATTAAATTCACACAGAAAAAAAACATGGCAAGCAACACCATTAGGTCGGTAATTTGTTTCCAAATTTCAGCATATTCATAAGTGGGGTCAGGCGTAATAATTAACTTTGCAAGCAATTGATTACTAATAGATAAGATTCTAATTTTCGGTTGCCATTGCGGCATAGTTTTGTTTAAAATGCGCTCGAACCAAGCGGGTGCTTCGTTGCTAAATTTTCCTGCGCCCGCCGCTTGGTTACTATCTAAGACATGGCCTTTGTTATCCACCAGCTCAATTTTTAAGTGCCGCATGTGGCCAAGCTGTCGCAATTTAAATGTATTTGAATCAATTTTTTTGATATTTGAAGGCGCAGCGCTAATAATTGCGCTATCAAACAAATATAAGGTAGATTTTTCTGCCGAGGTTATTTCTGCCAACGCGTTTCTTCTGGCGTTATTTAAGCTCAGCGCGATGCCCGCCATCATAAGCAGCAATAACAAGCCTGTGGTAATGAGATTAAGTCTTAACTTTAAATTCAATTGCGTAGTCGATTTGGTAAAATGGATGACTATAGCGGTTTTTGGGCCAATTAAAAATACTTGGCGTTATATAGTGCTAATCACAACAAAGTCGGGAGTTTTTCCTAGTGTATGTCAACGTTGAGTTTGCTACTCTAGCGTATGAAAATAGTTGTCGATTTACACCTAAACCATTAACACCAAAGCTAGCCAAAAATAGATAAAGTTATAGACTAAGGGAATGCAATGCAACATCTGAAAAATCAATATCAATTAAAACAACTCAATATCATGCTGCTAGCTGCATTTGCAGTATTTGCGTTGCCGCAGCAGGCAAGTGCCGAGAATAAGGCGGAAGTGCTTGAAACGCAGACAATTGAAGTAGTTGGTACCACGCCGCTACCGAGCATAGGTACGCCGATTAACCAAGTGCCATCTAACGTGCAAACGGGTTCTTCTAAAGATATTAGTCAGCAGCAGTCATTAGATTTATCTGAATATCTTGATAACAATTTAGGTTCTGTGAACACCAGTAATAGCGTCGCTAACCCATATCAGGCCGATGTGCAGTTTCGAGGATTTACTGCATCTCCGCTATTGGGCACGCCACAAGGACTTTCTGTGTATATGGATGGTGTGCGCGTCAACGAAGCATTTGGCGATATTGTGAATTGGGATTTGATTCCAGCTAACGCCATTGCCAACATCAACTTAATTCCAGGCTCAAACCCGCTATTTGGTTTGAACACTTTAGGCGGCGCGTTAGCGGTGCACACCAAGAGCGGCACGGAATTCCCTGGCTTTAAAGCAACAGCTTATACAGGTTCTTGGGCGCGTCGAGCATTTGAGTTTGAGGCAGGCGGCGAGAATAAAGAAAAAAATATTGATTACTTTGTAGCAGGCAATATCTTTAAAGAAAACGGCTGGCGCGAGCATTCTAGCAGTGATGTGAAGCAAATATTCGGCAAAGTGGGTTGGCAAAACGACACCAGCGATCTAGATTTATCATTAGCACTTGCCGATACTTTCATGGAAGGTACACAAGCAGTACCTTTATCTGCATTGAATGAACCTGCAAAAGCTTATACTTGGCCAGATTCAATTGGCAATCAATTGGCCATGGTTGCCTTAAAAGGCAGTCATTTTCTTACCGATGATAAATTGGTTGCAGGCAATGTGTATTACCGCAAAAACCGTACCAAAGGTTTTAATAGCAACGCAGAGAGTTTGGGCCCGGGCAACTCTACTAATATTTCTACCGCGACAGATCAAGACGGTTTTGGTGGAGCACTGCAATTTAGCTTGTTAGGTGATTTAGTGGGGCATAAAAATCAATTTACCGCTGGCGCCAGCGCCGATTTTGGACGCACCGACTTTACCAGCGATTCGTTACAAGCCACTGTGGTAGGTAGTAAAACGGTGACAGATGACCCTGCAACTTCAGTAGGGCAAGTCAGGTTAAATGCCAAAAATGATTACTATGGCTTATATGCGACGGATACATTCTCATTCACGAATCAATGGCATATGACGCTCTCAGGGCGCTATAACGTCGCAAAAATCAAACTATCGGGTACAAGTTCTGATCCAGCTCTAATTCCAGTTGAATCAGATCTTTCAGGCAACCACCGTTACAGCCGTTTTAACCCTGCTATTGGCTTTAACTATAACCCAAGTAAAACCATCGGCTTTTATGGGGGTTATAACGAAGGTATGCGTGCTGCAACACCGGTAGAGTTAAGTTGTGCCGATGAAAATCGTCCATGTGCACTACCAAATGCATTTGCGGCAGACCCCAATTTAGAAAAAGTGATTGCCAAAACTTGGGAAGGCGGTGTGCGTGGTAAGTTTTCTGATGCTTTTGGCTGGAGCGCAGGGGCATACACCACCGAAAACGATAATGATATTCAATTTATTGCCAGCAACGCGACAGGTTTCGGCTTCTTTAAAAACGTTGGTCAAACCCGCCGTCGTGGCCTGGAACTTGGCTTAAATGGTAAGTTTGATGCACTGACATTGGCGGCAAACTATGGTTATGTGGATGCGACGTATCAATCAGACTTTGTCGTAGGTTCGCCAGCTAATAGTAGCGCCGATGGCGCTGGACAAATTCAGGTAACTAAAGGCGACCGTATTCCAGGTATTGCGCGCCAAACGCTTAAACTTCGCGCTGCTTACGATGTGACTCCCGCTTGGAACGTTGGCACCAATATTGTCATGTCTGCAGGCCAATACGCACGCGGTGATGAGAATAACCAAGATGTAAATGGCAGGGTGCCAGGTTATGCTGTGGTTAATCTCGATACGCATTACAGCATTAACCAAAACTGGAAGCTTTTTGGCAAAATTAATAACGTGTTCGATAATCAATATGCGACTTTCGGTGTGCTTGGCAATAATATATTTAATGGTTTGGCAGCTGAGCAATTTCGTTCACCAGCCGCACCGCGCGCCGCTTGGGTGGGTGTGACGTATGAATTTGGCACTAAAAAATCAGCATCAGCAGTGGATGCCGATTAATATAATTCTCTAGTACAATTCTTTAACACCTTCCTGCACGAGGTTATATGCCTCGTGTTATTATTTCAGCTCAATTAATCTGAGATTTTTCTATGAAGTTGGGCACGCCTTTAACACCATCCGCCACAAAAGTCATGCTGTTGGGCAGCGGTGAGTTGGGCAAAGAAGTCATCATCGCCTTGCAGCGGTTTGGGGTAGAAGTGATTGCGGTTGATCGTTATGAAAACGCGCCTGGTCACCAAGTGGCACATCGTGCTTACACCATTGATATGACCGATGCAGCCGCTCTTAAGGCATTGGTTGCAAAGGAAAAACCGCACTTAATCGTGCCAGAAATCGAAGCGCTGAATACCGACGCGTTAGCGGAGATCGAGCGCGAAGGTTTGGCAACGGTTATCCCCACTGTAAAAGCCGTGCAACTCACTATGAACCGCGAAGGCATTCGCCGACTGGCCGCAGAAGAACTCAAATTACCTGTTTCGCCTTATGCGTTTGCGCACAGCGCAGATGCCCTGCAGGCCAGTATTGATAGAGGTATTGGTTATCCGTGCTTTATTAAACCAACCATGTCATCAAGTGGCAAAGGCCAATCGCGTGTGACGGAAAAATCGCAAGTACAAGCGGCTTGGGATTACGCCGCAACTGGCGGGCGCGTGAATTTAGGCGTGGTGATTGTGGAAGGTCAGATTGATTTTGACTACGAAATTACCTTGCTCACCGTGCGTGCAAAAAACGCGGCAGGCGAAATTCAAACTTACTTTTGCGAGCCGATAGGACACGTGCAAAGAAGCGGTGATTATGTAGAAAGCTGGCAGCCACAAGCCATGACGCCGAATGCGCTGAAAGCCTCGCAGAACATTGCTAAAACCATTACTGATGCGCTTGGAGGCTTGGGTTTGTTTGGTGTAGAATTATTCGTAAAAGGCGATCAAGTGTGGTTTTCTGAAGTGAGCCCGCGCCCACATGATACGGGCATGGTGACCATGTGTTCGCAAAGATTAAGTGAATTTGAACTGCATGCACGGGCAATTTTGGGTCTGCCGGTGGATGTGAGCATGAGTAAACCTGGCGCGAGTGCGGTTATTTACGGTGGCGTGGAAAGTAAAAACCTAAAATACGATGGCCTGCAAGCTGCTCTGGACGTGCCTTGCAGCGATGTGCGTTTATTCGGAAAGCCACAATCATTTGTGAAACGCCGTATGGGCGTAGCGCTGGCGACCGGCAAAGATACCGACGAAGCGAGAAGTCGTGCGAAATTAGCAGCCAGTTTAGTCAAACCCAGCACCGCCTAATGCTTGACAAAATAGAAGAAGTTGGCAGTAACAAATTCACGTTTTACCAATTATTGGGTGGTACCGAAAAGATTCGCGATCTCGTCGAAACCTTCTACGATGTCATGGATAGTGACCCGAAAGCCGCCGGCATTCGGGCATATCACGCGAAAGACTTAACAGAAGCACGCGAAAAATTATTCATGTTTCTCACGGGGTGGACTGGCGGCCCGCAGCTGTATATCGAGCGTTATGGCCATCCTTTTCTGCGTAAGCGCCACATGCGATTTTCCATTGGTGAATCAGAGCGCGATCAATGGATGTATTGTATGATTTCTGCCATGCACACCTTAAAACTAGATGAAAAAATCATGCAAAAATTAGCCGAGCAATTGTATGGCGTAGCAGATTTTATGCGCAATAAATCTGAACAATCATAGTTAAAACAACCCCCTACGCCTAACATAGTGATATAGTTAAGCTAATAAAAAAGACTAAACTAGTCACGCGGAGGGGCAATGGCTATTGATAGCTTAAAGCAAAAGATATTTTGCCTACTAAGTCATATGTGTTTAGTGCTTGTGTTCCTTAACCAAGCACAAGCCGGGTCTTTTTTTGTTACTTTTTCGCCAAAACTTACAATTGCTACACCTCAGTTACCCACATTTACCTTAATTAGCTGGCTTGCCCCATATCAATTTAAGCAAGTGATTTCCATTGTTCTTGGACTCGTGTTGATAGTGCTGATTCTTTTTGTTCTGGATCGGCAGCTGAAAAAGCGTGTATTGCATAAATTTTTGATGGCAGATAAAACCACCGAAGCGCTATCAGACAGCTTTAAAATTCCTGCAGAAATTATTTTTATTGCTAGCTTACTGCTTTTTAGTGGGATGGTGGCAGCCTACAGCTCTGTATTAGCGCCTTATCAATTCCATCAAAATAAGTATTTTCTAAAGTATTTAGGCTTAGGGCTGCTTATATTAACGTTAGTGTGTGGTTATTTATTGGGG
>JANYGD010000145.1 GCA_025359405.1 Methylotenera sp.
TTGGTGTGTTTTGACGTTTCTGAATATGCTCTCTATCAATTAGAGCAAGAATTGTTGCAGAATTTAGATAAAGCCGAACTCATTTTTGTGACGGGGGATGTAAAAAATGAGCAACGCGTTAAGCAGTTATTATCTGAATACTTACCAAAAGTGGTGTTTCATGCGGCAGCCTACAAGCACGTTCCATTGATGGAGACGCATAATGTAGCCGAGGCTTTATCTAACAACGTGCTTGGCACTTACGTGCTTGCAAACGCCAGTATGCAGGCGAAGGTGGAAAAGTTTGTTTTTATATCTACAGATAAAGCTGTTAACCCAACTAATGTAATGGGTGCAAGCAAACGTTTAGCGGAGATGGTATGCCAAAGTTTAGAAGGCGGTGCTAAATCAAAAACACATTTTGTGATGGTGCGTTTTGGCAATGTGCTTGGAAGCAGCGGTAGCGTGATCCCAAAATTTCGTGAACAAATAGCTAAAGGTGGCCCTGTTACTGTCACACATCCTGAAATTACGCGCTATTTCATGTCTATTCCAGAGGCGGCTCAACTAGTGATGCAAGCTGGTTTGATGGGCAAGGGCGGTGAAATTTTTGTGTTAGATATGGGCGAACCTGTCAAAATTGCAGAGTTAGCCAAAGATATGATTCGTTTATCGGGCTTTCAGCAAGATGAAATCAAAATTAGTTACACGGGCTTAAGGCCAGGTGAAAAACTATATGAAGAGTTATTGGCAGACGATGAGCTTACACAGCCAACGCCACATTCTAAGTTACGCATTGCCATTGCTAGAAAAGCCGATGCAACTTGGGTTAAAAAGCTATTAAAATGGGTGGAATCATGTCAAGTTGCAGATGAGATTAGCATAAAAAAACAGTTGGCGTTTTGGGTAGAAGAATACGTGGAAAGCGCGCCTATATTACCTGTCACAAATGTTACTATGCCTACGAGCACGATACATTAGCGCATACAGCCAATGAATAAAATCACAAAAGCAGTTTTTCCTGTCGCGGGTTTAGGTACTCGGTTTTTACCTGCCACCAAGGCTAGCCCAAAAGAGATGCTGCCAATTGTCGATAAGCCGCTTATTCAATACGCAGCTGAAGAGGCAATAGCGGCGGGTGCTACCGAGCTTATATTTATTACTGGTCGCAATAAGCGTTCGATAGAAGATCATTTTGATAACGCCAGTGAGTTGGAAGCATCGCTTGAGGCTAGTGGTAAGAAAGAGATGCTCGAAGCGCTTAAGAGCATTTTGCCTTCGCATGTATCCTGTATTTTCATTCGTCAACCCAAAGCTTTAGGGCTTGGCCATGCGGTGCTATGTGCTATGCCAGCTGTAGGCGATGCACCATTTGCGGTGATTTTAGCAGACGACTTGATTGATGCTAATAAGCCAGCATTGCTGCAAATGACAGAGATTTATGCGCGTAAGCAGAGCTCACTGCTTGGCGTTGAAGATGTTTTACCTTCAGAAACAGCAAGTTATGGCATTGTTGATGCGTTTGAAATTGAACAGAATTTACTGCAACTAAAAAGCATTGTCGAAAAACCTAAACCTGCAGATGCGCCCTCTACATTAGCCGTAGTAGGACGTTATATACTCACGCCAAGAATTTTTGATTGCTTAGAAAACGTAAAACCTGGCAAAGGTGGAGAAATTCAGTTGACTGATGGCATTGCAGCTTTAATGCAGCATGAAACTGTTTTAGCTTATCGCTTTACTGGCAAACGTTATGATTGCGGCAGCAAACTGGGCTTTATGAAAGCCAATGTAGAGTTTGCGCTAAAACATCCCGAGATTGCACAAGATTTTTCTGATTATTTAAAAACGTTAAAGAAATAGCGCTTGTTGACTATGTCAGTCAATCCACTTCAATATTTACAGCAAGCCGAGCTTATACACAGTGAGCAAGCGGTGAATCAAGCTATTTCTACTGTGGCAGAGCAGTTAAACCAAGACTATACAAATGAGCCACCAATAGTGCTTTGCGTGATGGGCGGGGCAGTATTTTTTACAGGCCAATTGCTGCCAAAACTGAAATTTCCACTGGAGTTCGATTATGTGCAAGCCAGTCGTTATCATGGTGGAACTGAAGGCACTGCACTGAAATGGCATGTATTACCAAAAGAAAATATTAGCAATAGAAAAGTGTTGCTATTAGATGATATTTTGGACGAAGGCGTTACCTTGAAAGCCATTTTTGACCAATGCATGCAAATCGGTGCGGCCGAAGTAAAAATTGCAGTATTGGTAGAAAAAAACTTGAGTAAAAGTAAACCAATTCATGCTAATTATATTGGATTGGAAGTACCTAATCGCTATGTATTTGGTTGCGGTATGGATATTTATGGCTGGTGGAGAAATGTGCCGGCTATATATGCCCTTAGAAGCTCTTAGCGAGTGTTAAGTAGATGGTAAAGTGTCAATAAATGTCAATTAGATGACGCATGTGTCGACATTTTATCGCATAGCAAACTCGGGTCAAAAATTAAAACTTATAACCCATTGATTTTATATACTATATTTTTTTTGAAAAACTGGTATTAAAAATGCAACTGTATTCACATCTAGTGCGAACTATTTTGTGAGAGGCGAGCAGTGATGGAAAATAAAACGGGTGATCAGAATTGGGAAAAAGTATTTAATGTCATTCAAAAATCTTTTGCCATTAATAAGCACGTGGAGTTTTTTAAGTGGCTGCAAGACAGTGTGAGTGAATTTTTACCACATGACGTTTTGGTTGCGGCTTGGGGTGATTTTGCATCTGGCGACATAAATTTTGACGTATCGTCTAATATTCAGGATATTCGCACTCAAAAGCTCATTGATGCGCCAGGCGTTTTTGCGTATCTCATGTCAAACCTACATCAACGTTGGCTTGATAATGGCGAAAAATGGTACCGAATTAATTTCTTCGATGCTGCCGGAGTCAACTCTCAATCACCGACAGCTTTTACACGTAAATTAGTTGGCATGAATTCGTTGCTGGTGTACGGTGTACGTGATCTGGGCGGCAAAAATGATTGTATTTATGTGTTTTTTGATAGTGCGCCTGAATTTAAAGTACAACCTTCCGTGCTAGGCCTATTAATGCCGCATATTGACGCTGCCATACGTCGTGTAGAGAGCATAGAAACGCCTGATACGGGAGCTGATGTCATTGAAGAATTTAATGTTGGTGGCTTAAGCGGACGAGAAAATGAGATTTTGCACTGGGTTAAAACTGGCAAAACTAATTTTGAAATCGGCATGATTCTGACAATCAGCCCTAACACGGTTAAAAATCATCTTAAACGTATTTTTCAAAAGCTAGATGTATCCTGTCGAGCACAAGCGGTTGCTAAATACATCCCTCAAAGAGTAGTTTAAGATTGGGGTAGTTTGAGTAGTGCCGAAGCCTTTGCTGCTATAGCAAAGGCTTTTTTGTTGGGCTTTGAGCGTATAAAAAGTAATCGCAAAACCCGCAAGCTTGCAATTAGCGTTACAATCTCACTGCTGAATTTGTTGGTGCCCGGAAGAGGACTCGAACCTCCACATCTTTCGATACTAGTACCTGAAACTAGCGCGTCTACCAATTCCGCCATCTGGGCAACTTACTCAAACTGAATAATGCGCCGAATTTTATAGAAAGCAAATAACTTGTCAACAAAAAAGCACCGCCAACGCAATAACGACCCGCATGCTGAAAGGGAAGCAGCGCAATACGAAACACCATTGCCTAGCCGCGAACTGGTGTTGCAGTTACTATTCGACCAAGGTATTCCGCTAACCCTGGAGCAGGTTTACACCTTGCTGGATATTAGCGCTGTCGAGCGCGACAACTTTAATAAACGCCTGAACGCCATGGAGCGCGAAGGCCAGATTATGCGCAATCGCAAAGGTGCGCTGTGCCTCACAGAGAAGATACACGCCATTGCCGGCACAGTGCAAGGCCATCCTGACGGCTTTGGTTTCTTGGTGCCGGATGACAAATTGAAACATCCTGATGACTTGTATTTAGCGCCGCGCGAAATGGCGCAAGTGATGCATGGCGACCGCGCCATGGTGCGCATGAGCGGGTTGGATAGAAAAGGTCGCCCAGAAGGAAAAATCGTTGAAGTGCTCGAGCGCAGCACCAAATCGCTAGTCGGACGCGTCATTCAAGGCCAAGGCGTGACCATCGTGGCGGCTGAAGACAAACGTATTAACCAAGATATTCTGATTCCTTATCACCTCGATATGGGCGCTAAGCCAGGTCAGGTGGTGATGGTCGAGTTGACGGCGCAGCCATCCTCTGGTGTGCACCCGATGGGCAAGGTGGTGCAAATTTTGGGCAACTATGCTGATAGCGGCATGGAGATTGAAATTGCGCTGCGTAAACATAAACTTCCACATGAATTTTCGCCCGCAGCAATACGTCAAGCGGAAAGTATCCCAAAGCTTGTGCAAGCCTCGGATTACCAAGGTCGCATTGATTTGCGCGAGTTGCCACTTATTACTATTGATGGCGAAACTGCGCGCGATTTTGATGATGCAGTGTACGCGGAAAAGCAAGGCGCTGGCTGGCGCTTGGTGGTGGCGATTGCTGATGTGAGTTTTTACGTGAAACCTGACGACGTGCTGGATAAAGAAGCATTTGAGCGCGGTAATTCGGTATATTTTCCGCGTCGCGTTATCCCCATGTTGCCAGAAGCTTTGTCTAACGGGTTATGCTCCCTCAACCCAGATGTAGAGCGGCTATGCATGGTATGCGACATGCAAATTGATGGTTTTGGAATCGTCAAACAATACAAATTTTACCCGTCGGTGATGCGCTCAAAAGCGCGTATGACTTACACTAAAGTGGCAGAAATGCTAGAAAACCCGCAAGGTGAAATTGCGCGAGAATATTCGAGCATCATGCCGCACGTGCAGAATCTTTATAGTTTATTTAAGCTGATGCTGGCGCAGCGCGAAAAACGTGGCGCGATTGAGTTTGAATCCATAGAAACCATGATGATTTTTGACGATAACGGCAAAATTGAGCGCATCGTGCCAACTGGTCGCAATGATGCGCACAAGCTGATTGAAGAATGCATGCTGGCGGCTAATGTCTGTGCGGCAGATTTCCTTAAAAAGCACGAACATATTGCGCTGTATCGCATTCACGAAGGCCCAACGCCGGAAAAATTGGAAGCTTTGCGTACGTTTATGGGCGAAGTAGGTTTTGGCGTGGGTGGCGGCGATAAGCCGCATGCCAAAGATTATGGCAAACTCATGCAACAAATTAAAGATCGGCCGGACGCGCAATTGCTGCAAACCGTGCTGCTAAGATCTATGCAACAAGCGGTTTACAGCCCGGATAACGTTGGCCATTTTGGGCTGGCTTACGAGGCTTATGCGCATTTTACCTCACCAATTCGCCGCTATCCTGATTTACTGATTCACCGTGCCGTTAAAGCCGTTGTGAATGGCGAAAAATACAAAGCGAAAGATTGGCAGCAGCTTGGCGTACATTGCAGTATGACCGAACGGCGCGCCGATGAGGCCACGCGCGATGTCAATAATTGGCTGAAATGCTATTTCATGCAGGATAAAATTGGCGAGGTTTACGAAGGCACGGTGGCGGGCGTCACAGCTTTTGGTGTGTTTGTGGCGCTGGATGGCGTGTATGTAGAAGGTTTGCTACACGTGACCGAGCTTGGTAATGATTATTTTAACTACGACAAAGCGCGCCATGAAATGATCGGTGAGCGCACCCATGTGAGATTTAGATTGGGAGACAGACTGACCGTAAAAGTCGCACGTGTGGATTTGGAAACCAGCAAGATTGATTTTACTTTGGTAAGCCATGCTTCACACCTAAGTACAAGGCCTAGCATCTATGCGGCTTCTGGCGATGCTCATAAAAGAACTTTAAGTGCGAATAAAGACAAAGTTTCGACCGATTTTAAGCCGATGACCACGCGCGCGTTGGAGAAATCCAAAAAAGATAGAACAGGTGCGAAAAAAGTCACGAAATCGACATCCAAGCAAAAAACTAAACATAGCAAAAATAAAGGTAAGCTCAAAAGATGAGAAGCAAAAAATTAGAAGCAACACATGAGTGAAGCCCGCATTTTATTTGGCTTTCACGCGGTTTTAAGCCGCATGCGTCAACACGCGACTAGCATCGAAGAGATTTTGATAGATCGCGACAGAATTGATGCGCGCATGAAAGATTTGCTGCACATGGCGGAGAGCGCCAATGTGCGTGTGATGCAGGTGGAGCGCAGCCGCTTGGATGGTCTTGCAGGCATTAACGGCCGCCACCAAGGCGTGCTTGCTCGCGTAATCGATACCCCCATCCCCTACAAAGATATTCACGATATTCTGGAATCTGATTTAAAAGAGCCGCCGTTTTTCTTGGTGCTCGATGGCGTAGAAGATCCGCATAATTTGGGCGCTTGCTTGCGTGTGGCGGACGCCATGGGTGTGCATGCAGTGATTGCACCCAAAGACCGCGCTGTGGGATTGAACGCGACGGTACGCAAGGTGGCGAGCGGCGCGGCGGAAACCGTGCCGTTTATCGCAGTGACCAATTTGGCGCGCACCTTACGCGAGTTAAAAGATGCGGGCGTGTTTGTGGTGGGAACCACCATGGACGCGCCATCCAGCCTGCTTAATACTAAGTTAGATGGCGCGATAGCGTTGGTATTAGGTGCCGAAGGTGATGGCATACGCCGTTTGACGGCTGAAACTTGCGATGCACTCGTCACGATTCCAATGTTCGGTTCGGTTGAGAGCCTTAACGTGAGCGTAGCCAGTGGGATTTGCCTGTACGAAGCGCGTCGGCAACGTAGCTTAGTGAAATTAGACTAATTTCAGTGTAGCCAAAGTGCGTTGACGCACTTGTTTCAGCAAATTTGCATCATCAATCAATGATTCACCATAGCTAGGAATTAACTGCTTCATCTTTTGTTGCCAATGGTCGCTATTTAACTCTGCACCAAAACAACGCTCAAGCACGCTAATCATAGCCTGTACGCTAGTAGATGCACCAGGTGAAGCTCCGAGTAGGGCGGCTAGCGAACCGTCAGATGAGGCTACAATTTCGGTGCCAAATTCCAATTTACCCATTTTTTCATCGCAGTTTTTGATGATTTGTACACGCTGACCAGCGCTAGCTAAATGCCAATCTTTTAATTTGGCTTGCGGCAAAAATTCGCGCAGCGCATTAATGCGTTGCTTATGCGATTGAAACACCTCTCCAACCAAATATTTTGTTAAATTCATATTGTTGCGACCCGCGCCCAACATGGATTTCAGATTATTTTTCTTGATAGATTTAGCTAAATCTAGCATTGAGCCCTGCTTTAAAAACTTTGTGGTAAAGCCCGCAAATGGCCCAAATAGTAGGGCAGGTTTTCCGTTGATTATGCGCATATCTAAATGCGGTACAGACATCGGTGGCGCCCCCACAGGCGCTTTTCCGTACACTTTAACTTGATGTTGTTGAATCACTTCAGGGTTATTGCAAATCAACCATTGTCCACTGACTGGGAAGCCGCCATAGCCAACGCTTTCGGCGATATTCGCTTTTTGTAACAACGGCAATGCGCCACCACCAGCGCCCAAAAATACAAATTTGGCATTAATGGTTTTGGCGTGTTCGGTTGATTTATTTAATAATGCTACGTGCCAGCTTTGACCGATTTTCTTTAGTTTTTTAACACGCGTATTATTCAACAAACTAAAGTTGGTTTGTGCTTTAAGATACTTTACTAAATAACGTGTTAATGCACCAAAATCCACGTCAGAGCCATATTCTACATGGGTTACAGCCAGTTTTTCACCGGTTTGTCGGTTGGCCATCATCAGCGGCATCCAAGCTTGCAATTGTGCAAAACTCTCACTAAATTGCATATCCGCAAAACAGTGATGTTGTTTTAATAACTCAAAACGTTGTTTTAAAAACGCCGTATTTTGCTCGCCCCAAACAAAACTTAAATGCGGTGTTTTATTAATAAAAACTTGCGGCGCTGGCAGGGCGCGACTTTCAACCAAATGCGACCAAAACTGCAGCGAAACCTCAAATGCGGTGTTGATTTCCAAGGCGCGAGTAATATCAATGCTGCCATCGGCCGCTTGTGGCGTGTAATTAAGCTCGCAATAGCCCGCATGACCTGTGCCAGCGTTATTAAGCGCGTCAGAGCTCTCTAACGCTACATCTGGCAGCTGTTCGACCATGGTGATACGCAAGGTTGGCTCTAGTTGATGCAATAACATACCAAGCGTAGCACTCATAATGCCGCCACCAACTAATAACACGTCTGTTTCCATATTTTTCATATTACTAAGTTTTTCATGCTAATTTTCACAATAAAAAACCAGCTAAAAAGCTGGCCTTGTTCATCTTAAAGCTAATCAGCTAGTAGGTGCGTCTTTTGGGCGGACTGTAGGCGGTTTTAGACTCAATATGCCTAAACGTAATACGACCGTTATTAATATCGTAAGGCGATAATTCCAACGTTACTTTATCGCCAGCCAGAATGCGGATGTGATTTTTCTTCATTTTGCCACCCGTGTAGGCAATCAGCTTATGGCCGTTATCCAGCGTAACGCGGTAACGCGAATCGGGTAATATTTCCATCACCACGCCGTTCATTTCAATCAGCTCTTCTTTAGCCATGACACTACTCCAAAATTAAAACCCGTGAATAAACAAATTGGGAATAGTGTGGGGACAAAAAACAACAAAGCGTGTAGACACTACCAAACGCAGGCGCAGTATAGTCTTGCGGGCGAGAATAAGCAACTAAATGAGCGATTATTAAAATTAATTATTGATATTGCTTGACATGTTGCTAGATAGTCCGTACAAAGGCGCTTAGGCGTTTAGATTTTTAATTTATTGAGTCTTTTAAGACTCTTTTTTTTTGGAAGTAGAAACTTTTTCAGGGTGCCTCCCTTTTTAGTAAGAAAGTAATATTATGGCAACAGGTATTGTAAAGTGGTTTAATGATTCTAAAGGTTTTGGTTTCATTACTCCTGATGCAGGCGGTGACGATTTATTCGCACATTTCTCAGCTATCGTTGATAGCGGTTACAAAAGTTTGAAAGAAAATGATCGCGTTAGTTTTGACGTGACTGATGGACCAAAAGGCAAACAAGCTTCTAACATTCAGAAAGCTTAATTGCTTATCAGATCATTGATTTGATATTCAAACTAACGGATTCTAACTAGAATTCTTAAAAATGGCCCGCATGGGCCATTTTTTTATACTTTGATTACTGATGAACCACTAAATTTTCAGAAAACATCCTCGTTAACATTTCACCACCTTTTTCTAGCATAAAGTACCTAAAGGCTTCTGCCGCTTGCGATGCGCTACGCTTATTCAGCGCCACCACATGCCAGGTGCGGATGATAGGCGTATCTTGAATATCCAAAATGGCGATTTGTTTGTTGGTAAGCTCACTGCCGATGGTGTGTAATGACACGAACGAAATGCCCAAATCGGCCATCACTGCTTGCTTAATCGTCTCGTTGCTGGACATTTCCATGCTGACAATCGGTGCGATATTGTGTTCGGCGAAATATTTTTCCATAATCGAGCGTGTGCCAGAGCCAGGTTCCCGAGAAATAATTTCATATTGAGTCAGCGCGTCAGGCAGAATGTTTATTTTGTCTGCAAGCGGGTTAGTCGGGCAAGCAACAAACACGTGCGGATGGCTGGCAAACGACTCCACGCGTGTATCAATCTCTTTCGGTGGCAAGCCCATAATTGCAATATCAATTTCGCCATCACGCAGCAACTCGACCAATTGCTGGCGGTTTCTTGCTTCAATTTTAATTTGTAGGTTTGGGTAATCTTTTTTGAATTCCACTAACATTTTAGGCAAAAAATACTTAGCTGTGCTCACCACACCAATTTTTAAGTGCCTAAATTGTGTACCACGAAAGCGTTCCATCATAGTATTGGCTTCGTTCAGCGTACTGGAAACTCGACGGGCATACAGCAAAAAGTATTCGCCAGCGGAGGTGAGGGCAACTTTTCGGTTTTCTCGTGTGAATAAACTCACACCAATATCTTCTTCCATCTCTTTGATTTGCAAAGAAATTGCCGGCGCTGAGATGTGCAGTTCTTCCGCAGCACGCGTAAAGCTTAAGTGCTTTGCTGCACTTAAAAATATTCTGATTTGTCTTAAAGTTAGATTTCGCACCAAATACTCCTTTGAATAAGTAAAACTTAACCATAAGTAAAGTATTTGTTACTTTAACTTAACTCTAAACTTTTATACAGTGGTGTATCGGTAATTATTTCATTTAATATAAAGTGGGAGGGTGATAAATATTATGAGCCAAATAATCAGTAATAATGAAACCATGAAAGAAGGCAAGGATCGCTATAAAGCTGGCGTTCTGCCCTACAAAAAAATGGGCTATTGGCAGCCCGATTATCAGGTAAAAGATACCGATTTGCTGGCGATGTTCCGTATTACCCCGCAACCAGGGTCGGATCCGGAAGAAGTCGCGGCAGCTGTTGCTGGCGAATCCTCTACCGCAACTTGGACGGTGGTGTGGACTGACAGGTTAACCGCTTGCGAACTCTATCGCGCCAAGGCTTACCGTGTTGACCAAGTGCCAAACACTGGCGAGGGCACCAAAACAGAAGCACAGTATTTCGCCTACATCGCCTACGAGCTGGATTTGTTCGAGGGCGGCTCTATTGCTAACCTGACCGCGTCTATTATTGGTAACGTGTTTGGCATGAAGGCAGTTAAAGCGTTGCGTTTGGAAGACATGCGTGTTCCAGTGGCTTATCTTAAGACTTTCCAAGGCCCTGCGACTGGAGTGATTGTTGAGCGTGAGCGTCTGGACAAATTCGGTCGTCCGTTGTTGGGCGCTACCACTAAACCTAAACTGGGTCTTTCGGGTCGCAACTATGGCCGTGTGGTGTACGAAGGCCTCAAAGGGGGGTTGGATTTCATGAAGGATGACGAGAACATCAACTCGCAAGCCTTCATGCACTGGCGCGACCGGTTTCTGTATTGTATGGATGCCGTGAACAAGGCATCGGCGGCTACTGGTGAGGTCAAAGGCCATTATTTAAATGTCACCGCTGGTACCATGGAAGAAATGTATAGACGTGCAGAATTCGCCAAAGAATTAGGCTCGGTCATCATCATGATTGACTTGGTGATCGGTTACACGGCGATTCAGTCCATGGCGCTGTGGGCACGCCAGAACGACATGATTCTGCACTTACATCGCGCTGGTAACTCCACCTATTCTCGTCAGAAGAATCACGGTATGAACTTCCGCGTGATTTGTAAGTGGATGCGTATGGCTGGCGTGGATCATATCCACGCCGGTACCGTGGTCGGTAAGCTGGAAGGAGATCCGGCTATGATACGCGGTTTCTACGACACGCTGCTGGATGACCATACGCCGCAAAACTTGGAGCATGGCTTGTTCTTTGAACAAGACTGGGCTTCGCTGAACAAGTGTATGCCAGTAGCTTCTGGTGGTATACACGCTGGTCAGATGCATCAGTTGCTCACTTACCTAGGTGATGACGTGGTGTTGCAATTTGGAGGTGGTACGATTGGTCATCCACAAGGCATCCAAGCGGGTGCGGTGGCTAACCGTGTGGCGCTGGAAACCATGGTAATGGCCCGTAACGAAGGCCGCGACATTTGGAACGAAGGCACGCAGATTCTGCAAGATGCCGCCAAATGGTGTGGTCCACTGCGGGCAGCCATTGATACGTGGAAAGATATTAGCTTCAACTACGAATCAACTGATACCGCCGACTTTGTGCCGACCGCAACAACCAGTTTTTAACCAATTGAGGAGAATTTAATCATGATGACCAATCCTAACGGCATCGTTACACAAGGGCAGTTCTCTTTTCTGCCACCGTTGACTGATGTGCAAATCACCGCGCAAATCAAATACGCTCTGGGCAAAGGCTGGGCGCTTTCGGTCGAGTATACCGATGACCCGCATCCACGCAACACCTATTGGGAAATGTTCGGCGCCCCGATGTTTGACCTGAAAGACCCCGCGGGTATTTTGATGGAAATCAACAATTGCCGTAAAACTTTCCCTAATCACTACATTCGCGTTATGGCGTTTAGCTCGGTGCGTGGCGTGGAAAGCCCGACCATGTCCTACATCGTCAACCGTCCCAAAAATGAGCCTGGCTTTGGCTTGGTGCGTCAGGAAACCGATGGCCGCAATATCCGCTATACTATTCATTCCTACGCCACTGATAAGCCTGAAGGAGAGCGCTACTAAAGAGTTTGTATGAGCACACCGGTAGATAAAATTGATATTCAAGCGCTATTAAATGAATCTCATATTAATGAGGTGCTGGATAAGCTTGATCAAGATTTAGTCGGGTTGGTGCCAGTTAAACAGCGTATTCGTGAGATTGCCGCTTACTTATTAATTACCAAAGCCAGACTGCAATTGGGTATTGAGGCCGCTAAACCTAGTCTACACATGTGTTTTACAGGTAATCCCGGCACAGGTAAGACCACGGTAGCACTTAAAATGGCGGATATTTTGCATCGCTTAGGCTACATTCGTCAAAACCAAATCGTCAGCGTGACACGTGACGATTTGGTTGGGCAATATATTGGTCATACCGCGCCAAAAACTAAAGAAGTGATTAAAAAAGCCATGGGCGGCGTGTTGTTTATTGATGAGGCTTATTATCTCTACAAGCCAGAGAATGAGCGCGATTACGGGCAAGAATCCATCGAAATTTTATTGCAAACGATGGAAAACCATAGAGACGACTTAGTGGTGATTTTGGCTGGTTATCAAGATCGTATGGGTACTTTTTTTAAATCAAATCCTGGCATGTCGTCACGTATTGCGCATCATATTGATTTCCCTGATTATGATGAAAACGAGCTGCTGGAAATTACAAAATTGATGGTGAGTTCCATGCATTATAATTTGGATAAATCTGCTTTTGGTGCCATGAAAGATTATATTCAAAAGCGCAAACAGCAACCGCATTTTGCCAATGCACGCTCAATACGCAACGCTCTTGACCGAGCTAGATTGCGGCAAGCGAACCGATTGTTTAATGATGCAATCACGCACAAAAAAGACACAACTGCAGAAGATTTGTCATCTATTACCGAGGCGGATATTCGCGCTTCACGCGTGTTTGAAGGTGGCCTTGATGCAAAAAAGTCTTGAAACATTTTTGAGCGAAAAACTCAATCAAACCGAAGAAAAAAAACGACTGGCAATAGTGATTAAAGCCATTGCAGAAAGTGTTAAGCAAGTGGCTATTATGGTAGGAACTGCGCCGTTAGCAGGGCAATTAGGCAAGCTAAATAATCAGAATGTGCAGGGTGAGCAACAAGCCAAACTGGATTTATTAACAAACGATTGCTTCGTGGCGAATTTAGAAGCGTGTGAAGCGATTGCTGGCCTAGTTTCTGAAGAGTTAGATGAAGCAATTTTATTGTCAAGAGATACGTCGAGACCTAATTATTTAGCGGTGTTTGACCCATTAGATGGCTCATCTAATATCGAAGTGAATGTTGCAGTTGGATCGATTTTTTCAGTGTTGAAAGTGCCTAGTGGTAGGGCAACGCAAGTGGCGGATTTTCTGGTAAAAGGTACTGAGCAAGTGTTAGCGGGCTACGCTATTTATGGTCCCTCAACGTTGCTGGTGTTCACTTTTGGCGAAGGTGTGCAAGTGTTTACGCTAGATCGCGATAAGCAAGAATTTATATTAACGCAAGAAAATATGCACGTGCAAGAAGACACACAAGAGTTTGCGATTAATGCTAGTAACGCGCGCTTTTGGGAGCCGCCGATACAGCAGTATGTAGACGAATGCCAGGCTGGCACTACGGGAGTTCGTGGCAAAGATTTTAATATGCGCTGGATTGCGAGCATGGTAGCTGATGTGCATCGCATTTTGATGCGCGGTGGTGTGTATTTGTACCCAAAAGATAATAAAATGCCACTAAAGGCTGGGCGATTGCGTCTGTTGTATGAGTTGAATCCGATGAGTTGGATTATCGAGCAAGCGGGCGGTAAAAGTTCGACTGGACGCGAGCGTGTTTTAGAGATTATGCCGACGGAAATTCATCAGCGTGCGCCAATTATTATCGGTTCCAAAAAAGAAGTGGAACGTGTAGTGCGGTATTACCAAGCTTTTGATGTGTTGAAATAAATATTTAAAGAGAGTGGATTATGTCTAAAAAATTTCCAATTGTTGCGATTACTGGATCGTCAGGTTCCGGCACAACTACAGTGCGGCAGAGTTTTCAGCATATATTTAAAAGAGAAAAAATCAATGCAACCGTGATTGAGGGTGATTCTTACCATCGCTATGAACGTGCAGAAATGGATGCGCTAATTAAAAATCGTGACCACACTCCGGGTAGCAATTTCAGTCATTTTGGGCCAGAAGCTAATATATTAGGTGAGCTAGCTAATACGTTTGAAACCTTTGGTAAAACAGGCCATTGCAAAACACGAAAATATATTCATTCGGAGGATGAAGGTCTACCTTATAAGCAAAAAGCCGGCACCATGACGCCGTGGGTGGATACTGAATCCGACATTTTATTTTATGAAGGTCTACACGGTGGCTATGTGGGCGAAGATGCGGATGTTGCCAAGCACGTTGATTTGCTGGTAGGTGTGGTGCCAATTATTAACTTAGAGTGGATTCAAAAGCTGCATCGCGATAAAAAAATGCGCGGTTATTCTTCTGAAGCGGTAATAGATACCATTTTGAACAGAATGCCAGATTACATTCATCATATTTGCCCGCAATTTTCGCGTACGCACATTAATTTCCAACGCGTGCCGACAGTAGATACATCTAACCCATTCATTGCAAAGGATATTCCCAGTCCAGATGAAAGTATTTTGGTGATTCGCTTTGCTGATCCCAAAGGCGTAGATTTCCAGTATTTGCTCAGCATGTTGCATGGTTCGATGATTACTCGGCCCAATACTATTGTGGTTCCTGGCGGGAAAATGAGCTTAGCATTGCAATTTATTTTCACGCCAAGGGTCCTACAGTTGATAGAAGGTAGCAAAAAATAATGAAAAGGCAAAATACGTGGCACTTATTTCGTTAAGGCAGTTGTTAGATCACGCAGCCGAGCACCAATATGGGCTGCCGGCTTTTAACGTCAATAATATGGAGCAGATTCACGCTATTTTGCAGGCGGCTGATGAGGTAAATAGCCCAGTGATTTTACAGGCTTCTGCCGGTGCCAGAGGCTACGCAGGCGAGCCATTTTTGCGCAGAATGGTGGAGGCGGCGATTGAACAATATCCGCATATTCCTTTGTGTATGCACCAAGACCATGGCGCTTCGCCAGCGGTCTGTCAGACTGCAATTCGCAGTGGATTTTCCAGCGTGATGATGGATGGTTCGCTGGAAAGCGACGCGAAAACACCCGCATCTTTTGCCTACAACGTGAATGTAACAAAACAAGTAGTAGAAGCCGCGCATGCGGTAGGTGTTTCGGTGGAAGGTGAACTTGGCGTTTTAGGCTCGCTAGAAACCGGCCAAGCGGGTGAAGAAGATGGCGGCGGTGCAGAAGGTATTTTAAGTGAATCGCAATTACTGACTGACCCTGATGAAGCGGCCGAATTTGTGAAAGCTACGCAAGTCGATGCGCTTGCGATTGCGATTGGCACCAGTCATGGCGCGTATAAATTCAGCCGTCCACCCACTGGCGACATTCTTTCCGTTGATAGAATTAAGGCCATTCATGCGCGCATTCCCAACACGCATTTGGTCATGCACGGTTCATCTAGCGTCGAGCAAGAATGGCTGCAAATGATACGCGAATACGGCGGCCAGATTAAAGAAACCTATGGCGTGCCAGTTTCAGAAATTGTGGAAGGCATCAAAAATGGCGTGCGAAAAATTAATATCGATACCGATATTCGCTTGGCCATGACCGCGACGATTCGCAAAGAAATGGCACATCATCCGGAAGAATTTGACCCGCGTGTGTTTCTTAAAGCCGCTACGATTGCAGCTAGAAGCGTGTGTAAAAATCGTTTTGAAGCGTTTGGCAGTGCGGGGCAAGCAGCAAAAATCAAGGTTGTTTCTTTAGATGTGATGGCGATTCGTTATAGCAAAGGCGAGTTTGCACCAATTGTTAGATAGTAAGGCAAAAAAATGAGACGTAAATTAGTAGTTGGTAACTGGAAAATGAATGGCAGCATCGCCAAGAACAAAGCATTGTTGGATAACGTGATTAGTGGTGTGCAGCATCTGCGCGATAGTGATTATGTGGTGTGCGTGCCGTATCCATATCTTGCTCAGGTGCAATCTTTGGCGCAAGGCAGCAACGTGGCTTGGGGTGCGCAGAATCTTTGTGCTAACGAGAATGCTGCGCTTACGGGCGCTGTTTCTCCGCACATGTTGGTCGATTATGGTTGCAGTTACGTCATTGTTGGACACTCTGAGCGACGCATGCAATCGCATGAAACCGATGATACCGCTGCCGCCAGATTCAATGCGGCTGTAAGCGGGGGTTTAACGCCAATATTTTGCATGGGTGAATCGAAAGAAGAGCGCGAGTCTGATTGGACCGAATACGTGGTAGGGCGACAATTGGATTCTATTTTAAGGCGCTTTGGCGCGGATATGGTGGCTAAGGCTGTTCTCGCCTACGAACCGCTATGGGCGGTGGGTACAGACAATCCGGCCACACCAGAGCAGGCGCAACAAGTGCATAAATTTATCCGAAATCGCATCGCCAGATGTGATAAAGTAGTGGCGAAAAACGTGCGCATACTTTATGGCGGCAGCATACAGCCCGCTAATGCAGCCGCATTATTTGCCATGCCAGATATCGATGGTGGCCTGGTAGGGCGTTGTTCTCTTGATGCTAAGGCATTTGTGGATATTTGTAGAGCGGCCGATCAATACGCAATTGCAGCTTAATTTTTAAAGATTAAAAAATGAAAATAGGCATTCCAACCGAAATCAGAAGTGAAGAATGCCGCGTCGCAGCAACGCCCGAAACCGTAAAAAAAATAGTTGGATTAGGCTGCCAAATATTAGTGCAAAAAGGTGCTGGTGAGCGCGCCAGTGTTACCGACGAGGCCTATCAAGTAGCAGGAGCGGAGCTGGTTTCGGCCGAGGATGTGTATAAAGCCGATTTAATTCTTAAAGTTCGTGCGCCAGAGCCCAGTGAAATCAAAGCCATGCAAACTGGTACTGTATTAATCGGCTTGCTAGAACCCTTTAATCAACCGCAACTAAAAGCGATGACTGATCAAGGCCTCACGGCCTTCTCTCTTGAGTCGCTACCTCGAAATAGCAGAGCACAAAGTATGGATGTGTTGTCATCGCAGGCGAATGTTGCGGGTTACAAGGCCGTATTGCTGGGCAGCCATTTTTATCAGCGCTTTATGCCCATGTTGATGACTTCCGCAGGCACCGTGAAGGCCGCGCGGGTATTGATTTTAGGCGCTGGTGTGGCCGGACTGCAGGCTATTGCCACCGCCAAGCGTTTAGGTGCTGTGGTAGAAGCCTCTGATGTTCGCCCTGCTGTGAAAGAACAAATTGAATCGCTAGGCGCTAAGTTTTTAGATGTGCCTTATGAAACCGAAGAAGAAAAGGAAATTGCCGCAGGTGTAGGCGGTTATGCGCGGCCAATGCCAGCCGCATGGATGGCACGGCAAGCAGCACTCGTTGCCCAACGCGCCGCTGAGGCTGATATTGTGATTACTTCTGCACTCATTCCTGGCCGTGAACCGCCGATTTTGTTGCACGCGGAAACCGTAGAAAAAATGAAACCTGGCTCGGTAGTTATCGATATGGCGGCAGGTTTGGGCAAAAATGGCTGCGGCAATTGCCCGCTCACCGAGGCGAATCAAGCCGTTGTGAAGCATGGCGTCACTATTGTAGGTTATACCAATTTGCCTAGCCTAGTCAGCGCGGACGCCTCAGCCTTTTATGCACGCAATACGTTGGAATTTTTGAAGCTGCTTATCAATAGCGAGGGCAATTTTCAAATCCCAGCAGATGACGAATTAGTGACTGCCAGCCTGATGTGCAAAGATGGCAAATTAATAGAGAAGAAGTAGGGGCGTCATGACCGATTTAATTACCATGCAGAATTTGACGATTTTCGTGTTGGCCATTTTTGTGGGCTACCACGTGGTGTGGAATGTCACGCCAGCGTTGCATACGCCACTGATGTCCGTTACTAACGCCATTTCTGGCATTGTGATTGTTGGCGCGATGTTGCAAACCGTCGATATTAATAGTCAGACCCTCAATTTGACCAGTATTTTGGGCGCGGTGGCGGTGTTTTTAACTTCGATTAATATTTTTGGTGGTTTTTTGGTGACGCGACGCATGCTGGAAATGTTTAAAAAGAAAGAAAAGTCAGCTTCGGAGACGCATAAATGATGGCTATCAACGCCAATTTCACCTCGGCGGCGTATTTAATCTCTGCGGTGTTGTTTATTTTCTCGCTCAAAGGCCTAGCATCGCCCACCAGCGCGCGCTTGGGCAACACACTTGGCATGGTTGGTATGGCCATTGCTGCAATTACCACGCTGTTTGTCGGGCATTCACTTATATTTTCGCTCATTGGCATTGCAATTGTTTTAGGCGCAATCGTCGGTACTTTGGCAGCAAAACGTGTGCAGATGACCAAAATGCCAGAGTTAGTCGCCTTAATGCACTCATTCGTGGGTTTGTCGGCGGTGTTAATCGCCATTGCTGCCGTGTTTAACTCGGCCGAAAACCACACATCTGTACAACGCATCGAGCTGTTCATCGGCGCGTTTATTGGCGCCATTACGTTTACCGCATCGGTGGTGGCTTTTGGCAAACTTTCAGGCAAATTCGGCTCAAAATCTGTTATTTTTAAAGGGCAGCATCTGTTAAACCTCGTGCTAGCCTTGTTAATGCTTGGCTTTGGCATTTTGTTCTATCTGCAAGGCAACCAAACGGCTTTTTTAATCATGTGCGGTTTGGCGCTGGTTTTGGGCATCACACTCATTATCCCCATTGGCGGTGCAGATATGCCCGTGGTGGTTTCTATGCTCAACAGTTACTCAGGTTGGGCGGCGGCGGGCATTGGCTTTACGCTAAATAATCCGGTGCTCATCATCGCAGGTGCGTGTGTGGGCTCATCTGGCGCGATTTTGTCATACATTATGTGTAAAGCAATGAATCGCTCCATTATCGCCGTCATGCTTGGCGGGTTTGGGGCCGAGGCGGCTGTAGATGCGGCGGCTGACACGCAAAAAGCCGTGAAATCTGGCTCGGCAGATGATGTGGCGTTTTTAATGAGCAACGCAGATACCGTGATTATTGTGCCAGGTTATGGTTTGGCGGTATCGCGCGCCCAGCATTCCCTGCAAGAGTTGACCACCAAATTGATTGCTAAAGGTGTGCATGTTAAATATGCTATCCACCCAGTAGCGGGGCGCATGCCAGGGCATATGAACGTGCTGCTGGCTGAGGCCGATGTGCCATACGAGCAAGTGGTAGAGATGGAAGATGTGAATAATGAATTTGGGCAGACTGACGTCGTTTTTGTAATTGGCGCCAACGATGTGGTGAACCCCGCCGCGAAAAAACCGGGCAGTGCCATTTACGGCATGCCGATTTTAGAGGCTTACAAAGCCAAAACTATTATTGTGAATAAACGCTCCATGGCCGCAGGCTATGCTGGGCTTGATAATGAGCTATTTTATTTAGATAAAACCATGATGGTGTTTGGTGATGCCAAACACGTGGTGGAAGCGATCGTAAAAGCGATAGATTAACGTTAGGTTATCTCTGTAACTCATTCAATAAAAGGCATATTTCCCCATTGTAGTTGACACGAGATATACTTTGGCGCATTGTTATCATTACATTTTTTAATGGCGCACTAGATGATAACTTACGACAGTGATAAAAGGTGGGAGCTGTTACATGTTAGCGTTAAAGACGAATGCTTTATTGTGCTAGATAAACTCGCCAAAAAAAGACGTATTTTCCATGTGCCTCAATTAGTACATGCGGAACTGGTGCACCGAGCCGTTTATATACACACCTCAAGTTCAAAAATAATGCAGTTAGATTTATTAACTGCTACAAGACAATTTATATCACCTATTCAGCTTAAAAGATTAATACAAGCGGAAGATGCACTTCAGATTAAAAAATCAGCCGCCGAAAAGTCCAAACAGTCATTTGCAAATGTAGTACGTATGGCCAGCTCCAGATTTTTTGATACGATTAAATCCTATTAAAAAAACAATAAATTAGCCAAATAACGATGCTCTGCGAGGCAATATCCATAAGGGTGGCGTTTAGGTTGTAAGAGTTTGCATAAAACGTGGCCTGTCCCCTATTGCTCTGTGGTAAAGCAATTGCTGAGTGTGCTCATTCGTCAAGATTCCAATGGTTTTCTAAAGAGTGAAGATTAGCATACTGCCAGATATTATTTAAAAGTTACTTCTGAAGATAATTTTGCGGAATCTAATCTTTTTTTACTTGATGTAGGTCAATGACTATGGAATTAGCATGTTTCATACTGCACCTGTGGTATAGCGAATTTAAACTGGATGAAACCTCCGAATGAAGCAATGGATGGTTTTGTGTTATGAAGGAATTGTTAAGAAAGGAAAAAATCATGGAAAAGTTATTTGATGAAGTTAGTAAAGATCAGTTGATTAACGATTTTAAAGTGGTGGTGGCAGATGCAGAAGCTCTACTAAAAGCAACGGCTAATCAAAGCGGTGAGAAGTTGACCGAGGTTCGAACTAAGGCCGAAAAATCACTTAAGATTGCCAAGGCAAGAATGGCGGATACTCAAGCGGAGGTACTTGCTAAAGCCAAAGAGGCAGCTAAAGTTACCGATGTTTATGTACATGAAAATCCATGGAAGTCGGTTGGTTTCGCCGCTGGTGTTGGCTTGGTTATTGGTTTGCTCATTGGTCATCGTTAGTTGATTTTACATGGCAGAAACCGAGACCAAGGGATTGCTTGAGTCGTTGGCTGTATTAGCAACGACATTAGTGGGTGTCGTATACACTCGACTTGAGCTCTTGTCTACGGATTTAGAAGAAGGTTCCGAGCATTTGTTATCGCTGGTGAGATTGTATCTAGCTGCCATTTTTTGTCTTGCGCTTGGGTTGACGTTAACAGCAATTTTGCTTGTTGTAGCATTTTGGGATACGCACCGCTTAATGGTACTGGGTTCACTTGCAGGATTTTTTCTGATAATGGGCATAGCGGCATGGGGTTTAGCAAAGCATAAAGCTAAAACAAGACCTAAACTATTTTTAGCAAGTCTGTTGGAATTGCTTAAAGATAGGCAAACGCTTGATTCTCGTTGATGCAACTCAACTATAAAGTAATATGAACAAAAAACTACTAAAGCTGGCACAAAGACGTGAGCATTTGGTATTAGAAGCGGCAAAGCAACGGGCGCAACTAGTGCAAATCGTTGATACTTGGCGTGCACCATTAGCGCTAGCTGATAAGGGGTTCGCCGCAATAAGTTTTATAAAAAAACATCCCGTTTGGATGGCTGGCGGGGGTGCGATTTTGTTAAAAGTGCTACGCCCTAGTCGTGTAAGTAAATGGTTAAGTCGGGGCTGGATTGCATGGCAGATTATGCGTAAATTGCAAAGATGACTACTGCAAGACCATGAATTTTGATAAAAGAATTTTAAAAAATGAAGTTTAAAGATTATTACGAAATTTTAGGAGTAGCTCGCACAGCGTCTAGTGATGAGATTAAAAAGGCTTACCGAAAACTCGCTCATCAATATCACCCTGATGTTTCTAAAGACCCAGCAGGAGAAGCGAAATTCAAAGAAGTTGGTGAAGCATATGCTACTTTGAAAGACAAAGAAAAACGTGCCGCTTATGACGAATTAGGGCGTCATCCATCGGGCCAAGAATTCAGGCCGCCTCCAAATTGGTCAGGCCAACAAAATGGTCAGGCGTATTCATTTGATGATATCGACTTATCGGATTTATTTGCAAGCTTTACTAAGGGCAGTCACCATGCGCAACAAGGTCGTAATATGCCTATTCCAGGGCAGGATTATGAATTAACGACTCAAATTTCTCTTGAAGATGCATATCAGGGCACAATGGTAGAACTCAGTTTTACAGTGCCAGAATATGACAGCCAGGGTCAATTGAAGCGCGTACCACACACTTTTAAAGCGCGCATTCCAAAAGGAGTCACCAATGGGCAGAAAATGCTGCTACGAGGTAAGGGTGGCAAAGGTTCTAATGGCGGCAAAGATGGCAATCTTTATCTAAATATAAGTTTTCTTACTCATCGATTATTTCGTGTTGTTAATCACGACCTGTATATCGATTTACCGCTAACACCATGGGAGGCCGCACTGGGGGCAACAGTAAAAGTACCAACGTTACAAGGTGCGGTTAATCTCAAAGTACCAGCAGGGGCCAAAAGTGGGCAAAAATTTCGTATTGGTAAACGGGGTATGCCTAAGCATAATCACGAACAAGGAGATCTTTATGCCGTCACACAAATTGTGGTTTCGGCCAACCCGACAGAGCAGGAGCTCGCATTATTTAAACAGTTGGCAGATATATCAATATTTAACCCTCGTGAACATTTTGACTAGGAGATAAATCGTGACTTACCAGACCTTAATGGTACATTTGCAGCTTGGGCACTCAAATACTGCTTTGCTAAAAGTTGCCAGCGAACTCGCACACATCTTCCACCCAAATGTTATCGGCATTGCTGCAGGACAACCGACGCAAACGATATATGGACAGGGTTATGCACTCTTAGATTTTCTTAATCAGGAGCATGAAAAGATCTCAAAAGAAATAGCTGATGCAGAGACGGCTTTTCGAGCTGCATTTAAGGGAAATTCCAGAACAATTGAATGGCGCTCAACGGTAACATTAGGGCCTCTCTCTGAGTACATAGTGGGAGAGACGTGTAGTGCCGATATTGTTCTTACAGAAATTGCCCAAAGCGATTTTTATGAAGGCCCTAACCGCGTCAATGCTGGTGAACTTATCTTGCAATCTGGACGCCCAGTTTTAGTGGTACCAGTTACGGCGAAAAAATTGAAACTAGAGCATATGCTGGTGGGGTGGAAGGACACGCGCGAGGCAAGGCGCGCAATTTCAGATGCCTTGCTATTGTTAAAACTGGCCAAGCAGGTGACCATCGTTGAGATTGTGGCTGAAAATGAGGACGCAGCAGCTACTAAACGTCTTGAGCAGGTGGTTAGTTGGCTTATGCGGCATGACATCACGGCTGATTATTTAGTGTCTATTTCGTTAACTGATGACGCAACTCAGTTCATGTCCATTGCCGAAGAACAAAACGCTGATATCGTTATTGCTGGTGCCTATGGACATAGTCGATTACGTGAATGGGTGCTTGGTGGCGTGACTGGCGATATACTACAGCGAGCAGAATTTTGTGCGCTTTTATCTCACTAACTTAGGATTTTCACCATGATGAAGAACGCTATCAATATTGAACATTCTGAATTAATATGGCTTGACGAGCATCATGAAGTCTCAATGGGTGAGCTCGCAGAATTATCAGGGATTTCAATCGAAGAGCTACATCAGTTAGTGGAAAGCGGCGCGCTTATTCCAAATAATCTAACAGAAAACAAGCTTTCAGACGCCTGGCACTTCAATAGCCATTGCATTGTTTCAATTCGTGCGCTCTCGCGACTCAAGAATGATTTTGAGTTGGAGCCAAACGTGTTGGGTTTGATGTTGATATTTCTAGAGCGCATTAGAATGCTTGAACATAGGTTAAACAAGATCTAAGCTGTGTGAATAAACATCTAGTGTCGCTAAAGTAGTGATTGTTGATGTGTATCAATATCAGACAATGGGTTCAGCAGTATCGTCACACGATAAAACTTAAATAGCCCATTGATATGCAAGCCATTATTTCAACAGAATCTCGAGAACAGAATGCAACCACTATGTCGGATGCGAGGGCATGGGTTGCGCTTGACGAACCTGCCGAATGGACTAGTTTTAGTCAGGCGCATGATAGTAAAGAACACGAGTGGGAATCACGCTTAGCAATTGAGGGCATGCACTGCGCCGCGTGTGCGATTAATGTTGAAAAAGCGCTGAAATCGGTGCCTGGCGTGTTAAGCGCTGATGTCAACGCGACCAGTGGACGTGCGCGCCTAGTATGGTCTTCCGATATTGCCAAACCATCGCAGTGGATGCGTGCAGTCAGCAAGGCTGGCTATCGCGCACTGCCCGCAGCTGATGCTTTTATTCAAGATGACCGTCGTAAAAATCAACGAATAATGCTTTGGCGGCTACTAGTCGCCGGATTCTGCATGATGCAGGTGATGATGTACGCAATGCCAAGTTACTATGCAAGCCCAGGTGAAATGACTACAGATGCACAGAACCTAATACGCTGGGCATCTTGGGTGCTAACTTTACCTGTGCTGTTTTTTTCTTGTACTCCATTTTTTAGTAGTGCACTCAATGATCTTAAGCAACACCAGATCAGCATGGATATGCCAGTGGCATTGGGTATTTTAATTACATTTTTAGTGAGTACAGCTGCGACTTTCGAGCCTTCTGGCTGGTGGGGCAGTGAAGTGTATTTTGATTCACTGAC
>JANYGD010000188.1 GCA_025359405.1 Methylotenera sp.
ACAGGCAATTTGCCTTCATCGCTCAAGGCTTTCATGGCCGCGACAGCCACATAATATCTGTTCACCTCAAAGAAATCACGTAGCGCTTCACGCGAATCAGAGCGGCCAAATCCATCCGTACCGAGTGCGACAAATTTGTTCGGCACAAAGCGTTGAATTTGCTCGGCAAAGCTTTTCATGTAATCAGTGGAGGCGATGACAGGACCTTTGGCATCTTTTAGGCATTGCATCACATAACTCACTTTTTGCGGTTTTTCAGGGTTAAGCATGTTCCAGCGTTCGCATTCCAAGCCTTCGCGCCGTAATTCTGTGAAACTAGTCGCGCTCCATACGTCGGCTGAAATATCCCAATCTTTTTCAAGTAATTCAGCTGCAGCAATCACTTCACGCAAAATCACGCCGCTACCCATCAACTGTACTTTTTCGCCTTTTTTGGAGGATTTGCTAAAGTTGTACATTCCCTTCAAGATGCCTTGTTCCGCGCCCTTTGGCAGTGCAGGATGCGTGTAATTTTCGTTCATTAACGTAATGTAGTAATACACGTCTTCCTGGTTCTGCACCATGCGGCGCAAGCCTTCTTGAATAATCACAGCGAGTTCATAGGCAAAAGTTGGATCATACGAAATGCAGTTTGGTATGGTCGCTGACATCAAATGGCTATGGCCATCTTCGTGTTGCAAACCCTCGCCATTTAGCGTGGTTCTGCCAGCCGTTGCCCCAAGCAAAAATCCACGTGCACGGCTATCGCCCGCCGCCCAAGCCAAATCGCCAATACGCTGAAAGCCGAACATGGAATAGAAAATGTAGAACGGAATCATTTGCACGCCAGTGACGGAATATGACGTGGCAGCCGCAATCCAGCTAGAGAATGAACCAGCCTCGTTAATGCCCTCTTCTAGAATTTGGCCGTCTTTTTGCTCCTTGTAATACATCACTTGGTCGGAATCTACCGGTTCATACAACTGGCCTTGGCTGGCGTAAATTCCCAGCTGACGGAACATGCCTTCCATGCCGAAAGTGCGAGCTTCATCGGGTACAATCGGTACCACAAATTTGCCAATTTCCTTATCACGCACCAGCGTAGAAAGTATGCGTACAAAAGCCATGGTGGTGGAAATTTCACGCTCACCAGTGGCTACTAGCATGTTCTCGAAAGCAGAAAGCTCTGGTATTTTTAGTTCGTTGCCCTTACGTCTGCGTTGCGGCACAAAGCCGCCCATGTCGACGCGGCGTTCGGTCATATATTTCATTTCAGGCGAATCGTCAGCAGGCTTATAGAAGCTTAAATTTTCTACTTGTTCATCTGTAATTGGTAAATCAAACCGCGATCTAAACGTCTTGAGCGACTCAATATCCATGCTTTTTTGCTGATGCGTAATGTTTTGACCTTCACCCGCCTCGCCCATACCGTAACCTTTGACGGTTTTGGCTAAAATCACGGTGGGTTGATCTTTATGATTCACCGCTGCGTGGTAAGCTGCATAAACTTTGTGCGGATCATGTCCACCGCGGTTTAAGCGCCAAATATCTTGGTCGCTCATGGCGGCGACCATGGCTTTTAGCTCAGGATATTTTCCAAAGAAATGTTCGCGTGTGTAGGCGCCACCTTTAGCCTTGAAGTTTTGGTATTCGCCATCTACACATTCTTCCATGCGTTTTTTCAGCAAACCATCTTTATCCATGGCCAATAATGGATCCCAATACGAGCCCCAAATGACTTTAAGTACGTTCCAGCCCGAGCCACGGAAATCAGATTCCAATTCTTGAATAATTTTACCGTTACCGCGCACAGGGCCGTCTAAACGCTGCAAATTACAGTTGACAACAAAAATCAAGTTATCTAATTTCTCGCGCGAAGCGAGTGAAATCGCGCCTAGAGACTCGGGTTCGTCCATCTCCCCATCGCCGCAGAACACCCATACTTTACGGTCGGATGTATCAGCAATGCCACGGTCGTGGATATACTTCAGGAAACGAGCCTGGTAAATGCCTTGTAACGGTCCCAAGCCCATGGAAACGGTGGGGAACTGCCAAAAATCGGGCATCAACCACGGGTGCGGATAGCTCGACAAACCCTTGCCACCTGTCTCTTGACGGAAGTTAGACAATTGTTCTTCTGTAATCCGACCTTCCAAAAATGCTCGTGCATACACACCTGGCGATGAATGTCCCTGAAAATACACACAATCGCCGCCAAAACTCTCATTCGGCGCTCTAAAGAAATAGTTAAAACCAGTGTCATAAAGCGTGGCCGCAGATTGAAAGCTGGCAATATGTCCGCCCACGCCAGGCGATTTCTCATTGCCGCGCAACACCGTCATTACAGCGTTCCAGCGTACCAGCGCACGGATTCTGCGCTCCATCTCTGGGTCACCGGGCAAGCGTTGTTGTAAATGCGTAGGAATTGTGTTTACATAAGCCGTCGTCGCGTTGTAAGGCAAGTTACTGCCAGAACGCCGCGCGGTATCAATCATGGCCTCCAGCAGAAAATGCGCGCGTTCTGTGCCTTCGTTTTCAATCACCGAGCTTAAGGCGTCAAGCCATTCTTGCGTTTCTTGCGCGTCTGTTTCTTGTAAACTTACTTGCTGGTTTGTTGCCATGCGTGAGATTTCTCCGTGTCGCGTTTGCTACGCGTATAATTTACGCTAGCGCAAACGTGAATTAGAATGTTCTATAAAGACGTAAGTGTGGCTTTTTTAGGCGTTTTGGTCAAGTTAAACACGGTTTTACGCTGAAGAATTAGAAGATTTGCTATCATTGTCTTGGATAATATATAAGAGTTAAAGGTGATTAAATGTCGTTAAAATTAACACAATATGCAGCAATTGGCAGTAAAAAGTCGCTATCTTCTGAAAAACACGTACTTATTGTGCTGGGCGAAAAAACTGAAAAACACCTGCCATTTGTCAACGTTTTAGAAATCAAACTAAAACGCAGCAAAAAAGAATTTAAAGACTTAGTCAAAAGCCCAATGACTGTGGAGTTGCCCAATGGTGGCTTAGCGAGTTTTGTTATTTTGGCCGAAAAACTTAATGTGTTTCAAAAACATACTTTGCTGCGCAAAGCCGTAAAACCTTTATTAGACGAGCAACCGGAAGCTTTGGCGATATGCGTGTTCGGTAGCGAGGCCGAACGTGAAAATAACGCTTGCGCAGCGTATTATGTGGCGACGGTGAATGCAGCCGAATTACCCAGTCGCAAAAAAGAAAATAAATCTAAACCACTAAAAGCCATCAATATTTACGGTTACGAAGCTACGCATGATTACGGCTATGTGAATGCACGGGTGGCGGGTAATACACTGTGTCGCAGCTTAACCATGTTGCCACCGAATGAATTGACGCCAACGATTTACCGAGACAAAGTGAAAAAACTGGCAGCAGAACATGGCTGGACTTGGGAAGAGTTTGATATGCCAGCGCTTAAAAAGATGGGTGCAGGCGCGTTTTATGCGGTCGGGCAAGGTAGCGAGCCGATGGATGCGGCGATTGTGCACCTAACGTACAAGCCAAAAAAAGCTAAAAAACACATTGCATTAGTAGGCAAAGGCATTTGTTTTGACACGGGTGGACATAACCTGAAACCCGCCAAATATATGCAAGGCATGCATGAAGATATGAATGGCAGTGCGGTCGCGCTGGGTGTTTTAACGGCGGCAACCTTGCAACAATTACCCGTCAAACTGGATTGCTGGCTGGCCATCGCCCAAAACCACATTGGGCCGCTGGCGTATAAACAAAATGATGTGGTGATTGCGCTAAACGGCATGACCATTGAAATTGTGCACACTGACGCCGAAGGCCGCATGGTGCTGGCAGATACGCTCACGTTAGCAAGTCGCCAAAGACCTGACGCAATTTTAGATTATGCGACTTTAACTGGTAGCATGGCGGTGGCGGTAACAGATCGCATGAGCGGCGTGATTGCAAACAAGCCAGAACTTGCCTGCAAGGCAGTAGGGGCGGGTGCTACAGCGGGTGAGCGTATTGTGGCTTTTCCTTACGAAGAAGACATGGATGGCGATTTGGACAGTGACATTGCCGACATTAAACAATGCACACTGGAAGGCGGTGGCGATCACATGCACGCGGCGCGTTTTATGGGTAAATTTATTGAAAATGATGTCGCTTGGCTTCATACCGATTTGTCTAGTTCTAACCGCAAAGGTGGCCTGGGTGCGGTGCAAAGTGACGTGAATGGCTTTGGTGTTGGCTTTGGCTTAGAGATGATTAAAAGTTTAATAGGTACTTAATAGTTTAGTTATTTTTTTAGAGAGTGGTAATTGGAGAATCTGGCTTGGAAGATTTAGCATGGACAGTTTGAATTGGTTGCAGAGTTTTCCACCGTTGTTAGCTTTAGAGGCTAATGCGCGCGATATTTTAACTAAATCTGCTCGCATTGTAGAAGCGCCAATCGGCACTGTTGGCTATCGCGAAGGTGGTACTTGCGGGGCTTATGTCATGA
>JANYGD010000073.1 GCA_025359405.1 Methylotenera sp.
TGCACGGGCTAATCATGATTTTCGGTGCGATTATGCCAGCTTTTGTAGGTTTTGCTAACTGGCAGGTGCCGCTGATGATAGGCGCGCCAGATATGGCTTTCCCACGACTTAATAATATGAGTTTTTGGCTGCTGATTCCTGCGGCCACTCTATTAGTGAGTTCGATTTTTGTTCCAGGCGGCCCAGTTGCCGGTGGTTGGACCATGTATCCACCTCTCTCAGTTCAGGGCGGCTTGTCCATGGATATGAGCATCTTTGCACTGCATATTTTGGGAGTGTCGTCTATCGTTGGTTCTATCAACATCATTACTACCATCTTCAATATGCGCGCGCCTGGCATGACCATGATGAAGATGCCGATGTTTGTTTGGACTTGGCTCATCACCGCTTACTTGCTAATTGCAGCGATGCCAGTGTTGGCAGGTGCTTTGACCATGCTGATTACCGACCGTCACTTTGGTACGCATTTCTTCAATGCGGCTGGCGGTGGTGACCCTGTGTTGTTCCAACACGTATTTTGGTTCTTTGGGCATCCCGAAGTTTATATTATGATATTGCCAGCTTTTGGTATTCTTTCTACCATTATCCCTACATTTGCGCGCAAGCCGCTGTTTGGTTATGCCTCAATGGTGTATGCAACGACAGCAATTGCTGTGCTGTCATTCGTTGTCTGGGCACACCACATGTTCACTACGGGTATGCCAGTGGCAGGTCAGCTGTTCTTTATGTACAGCACTATGCTGATTTCGATACCGACAGGTGTTAAAGTGTTTAACTGGTTAGCAACTATGTGGAAGGGTTCCATGACCTTCGAAACGCCTATGCTGTTTGCGGTGGCAGTGGTGTTCTTATTTACTATTGGCGGCTTTAGTGGTTTGGTGTTGGCGATTTTACCAGTGGATATTCAGTTGCAAGATACCTATTACGTAGTAGCTCACTTCCATTATGTATTGTTCTCTGGTGCGGCTATGGCGATTATGGGTGGTGTTTATTACTGGATTCCTAAATGGACTGGTCATATGTACGACGAAAAACTGGGCAAGGTGCATTTTTGGCTGACAACGATTGCCTTTAACGTTACCTTCTTCCCGATGCACTTCACAGGTTTGGCGGGTATGCCACGTCGTATTCCTGATTATTCACAGCAATTCGCCGAATTTAATATGATTTCTTCTTTGGGCGCATTTGTTCTAGGCCTTACTCAATTGCTGTTCCTGTACGTGGTGATCAAATGCATCCGTGGCGGTGCAAAAGCAACGAATCAAGTATGGGAAGGCGCACATGGTCTCGAGTGGACTGTGCCATCACCCGCACCTTTCCACACCTTTGAAACACCACCAGTTGTGAAGTAAGCTAGATAGAGAAAATTAATTAGGAGCAAACATGAGTCAGAATACAAAAAATTATTATTTGCCAAGCCCTTCTTTTTGGCCGGCCATTGCTGCAACTGCATTATTTTTATTGGCTGGTGGCTTTGCTATGGCCTTAAATAATATTGCACCAGGCAAGCTTTTAATGGTGGCTGGCGGAGCGATTTTTGCCTACTTGTTATTTGGTTGGTTTAGTGAAGTGATTGGGGAAAGCATTAGCAAAGTCTATAACAAGCAAGTGGATAAATCCTTCCGCTGGGGCATGGGCTGGTTTATTTTCTCCGAAGTTATGTTCTTCTTTGGCTTCTTTGGCGCTTTGTTTTATGCGCGCAATGTTTCCCTGCATTGGCTAGCTGATGCCAAATTGCTGTGGCCTAATTTTGTAGCTGCTTGGCCTTCCGCTGGTCCTGGCCTTACCCTAGAAGGGTCTATGAAACCATGGGGTCTTCCAGCAATCAATACTTTGCTGTTGCTGAGTTCAGGCGCAACCTTAACTTGGGCACATTGGGGTTTGATGAAAAATAATCGCAAACAACTGACGATTGGTTTGATTTTAACTATCGCATTAGGTGTAGCGTTCTTATGTTTGCAAGCGCACGAGTACGGCGAGGCTGTTTTTACTATTAAATCGGGCATCTACGGCGCCACTTTTTATATGCTTACTGGCTTCCACGGCCTGCACGTAACCTTGGGTGCAATTATGTTGACGGTCATTCTGTTCCGTGTGATGAGAGGACATTTTGATTCACACAATCACTTTGGGTTTGAGGCGGTAGCTTGGTATTGGCACTTTGTGGACGTGGTTTGGTTATTCTTGTTCATATTCGTGTATTGGCTATAGATTTAGCTTAAGATTTGCAAAAAACGCCGCAGGGTTTACCTTGTGGCGTTTGTTTTTATGCCAAGTAATTAAGTTTCAAATCTGCGAATTATTTAGTCCTAAAACAATCATAAATCCCATACGGAGGTGTGATGGCACTTTCAGAGGCAGGCAGCGGTTACAGGGTCACGTTTAAACCCAATTGTTCCTTGAGCGCTAACGGCAAGGTCAAGGTGGTTTTGTTGCTGACAGTCATTCCCTGCTGTATTGCGGTCGGGTTTGCGCTGCTTGGGGCTTGGTTAGTACTGCCATTTGTGGGTTTGGAAATTTTTGCGCTAGGTTATGCTTTTTATCATGTCAACAGCCATGATAGCGATTATGAAACTATTAGTATTGATGGCGATAGTTTGGTGATAGAGCGTTGCAATCGGCAACAGCTTACCAAGCACGTTTTAAGCCCATATTGGGCAAAAGTGGTGCGACATGAGTTGCCGAATGGCGAGTTACATTTAGGCTTGCTTTCACATGGCAAGGAAATTGAAGTGGGGCGCTACTTGACGAGGAAACAGCGCGA
>JANYGD010000199.1 GCA_025359405.1 Methylotenera sp.
CAGCCGCCATAAAAGCGCTTACCGGGGTAGCCTTCAGCATATTTATTGGTGAGTTGCGAGCCTTGCGCTTCCATCACCGCGGGGCTGGTGTAATTCTCTGAAGCAATCAACTCGATATGTTGATGTTGACGCACAACTTCAGCGTCAATCATGCTTGCGAGTGCCGGGTCGGCGGTATGTAGATTATTTGACTTACTAAACATGGTGAGGATCTTTCCAATAAAAGTGTTGTAAACGCAATACTTTAGAAGAGATTAATAGCGTAATGAAGGCGTTATTTTATCATGTCGAATTGCATATTAAACCTTACTTGCGACAAATAGATGCCTAAAATAGACAATTGGATGACACCTTTATAAAGCGCTGTTGCGTTTAACTAAAACTCAAAATTCACTTGCACCAAATTGGTTCATTTGGCACCACTTATATGCATAAAATGCCGACATGCGTAAGCGATAAAAATTAACTCATTGTATTTATTGAATAAAGTATTTGGCACGCAGATTGCTCATATGTAATTAGCGTATATCTCCAAAACCGCTTCCCGCTTGCCCAGCACCTAATAAATTAAAGTGCTGGGCTTTTTTTAGCTACTTTCTCATATAACACTCAACTATGTTTTGGTCTATCTTTGTGCTAGCGTTATAATTGTGTTTTAAATATTATCAAAATATGCTTTATGAAGTGGACTGACAGCCAAAAAATTGCTGAAGAATTATTTGACAAGCACCCCAATATCGACCCAAAAACAGTTCGTTTTACTGACTTAATGGCTTGGGTATTGGCGCTAGATGCCTTTAATGACGCGCCTGAACATTGTGGTGAAAAAATCTTAGAAGCAATTCAATTGGCATGGATTGATGAGGCTGACTAAGGTGAAAGCTAAATAGGAATGTTTGAGGCCCTGTTTTTACTATTTGTTAAGCATTTTATCTGCGACTTTCCATTGCAAGCCAACCCGTGGATGTACCGCAACAAAGGCATTTATATGCACCCAGGTGGCATCGCGCATGCGGGCGTTCACGCACTTGGCACGCTACTAGTGTTGGCACCATTTATTGGCAGTGCATCTATGCTATATGCGGCAGTAGACATGCTAGTGCATTACCATATTGATTGGGCGAAGATGAAAGTAAGTAAACGTTATAATTTGCAGCCCAACAATAGCGAACGCTTTTGGATATTGCTTGGCTTTGACCAATTGCTGCATCACGTCACTTATTTCGGCATTGTTTACTTTGCTTTTAATGTATAAATTTCATGCAGCTGCCTAAAGAAATCTTTAAAGCCTATGACATCCGCGGTATTGTCGGCAAAACCTTAACACCAGAGATTGTAGAAGCGATTGGTCATGCGCTGGGTAGCGAGGCCAAACAACGTGCGCAAAAAGAAATTTGTATTGGCTACGATGGGCGTTTGTCTAGCCCAGAGCTGGCTGATGCGCTATCTGACGGCATACGCAAAGCGGGTGCGAATGTAGTAAATTTAGGCATGGTTGCCACGCCTATGGTGTACTTTGCAGCGCATCATTTAGGTAATAATTGCGGCGTAATGGTCACCGGTAGCCACAATCCTCCTAATTACAACGGCTTAAAAATGGTACTGGCGGGCGAGACTTTATCAAATGAAAGCATCCAAAGTTTACGTCATCGCATTGAATACAATCGCTATACCTATGGCGATGGTTTGGAGCGTAGCTATGATATTGCGCCAAACTACATCGCGAAAATTAAAGCTGATATTAACCTAGTACGGCCGTTGCAAGTGGCGGTGGATTGCGGCAACGGCGTTGCTGGCGCTTTTGCGAAAACGCTGTATAACACCATTGGCTGCCGTGTCGATGAACTATTTTGCGAGGTGGATGGAAACTTTCCCAACCATCATCCCGATCCATCCGTGCCAGAAAATTTAAAAGATTTAATTGAAGCACTTAAAACTACCCGCGCCGAAATTGGCTTAGCGTTTGACGGCGACGGCGATAGGCTGGGCGTGGTCACCAAAGAAGGCAACATTATTTACCCAGATCGCCAATTGCTGTTATTCGCGCAAGATGTGCTAAGTCGCAACGCTGGTGCCAATATTATTTTTGACGTGAAATCGACACGCAACCTAAGCCCGTGGATAAATGAACTTGGCGGCAACCCGATTATGTGGAAGACCGGGCATTCATTAGTGAAAGCCAAAATTAAAGAAACCAACGCCGCGCTAGCGGGTGAAATGAGCGGCCACATCTTCTTTAACGATAGCGATATGCAAGGCAACAAGCGCTGGTATGGCTTTGACGATGGCTTGTATGCCGGTGCGCGCTTGTTGGAAATTTTGAGTAATTTTGCCAATCCCTCAGAGATTTTAAACAGCCTGCCTGATAGCGTCAGCACGCCTGAGCAACACATCCATATGCGCGAAGGTGAACCGCATGTATTAATTGCACAGCTACAAAAGACGGCGAAATTTGTCGGTTCGACCGAAATTATTACCATTGATGGCTTACGAGTGGAATATGAAGATGGCTTTGGTTTGATGCGCCCTTCTAACACCACACCAGTGATAGTATTGCGTTTCGAGGCCAATACTAAAGCGGCGCTCAAGCGCATTCAAGCGCAGTTTCGCGACGTGATTTGGGAAGCTGCACCCAATTTAGCTCTGCCATTTTAACCACATCTTATGTCGCGCAACTCAATCATTTATGCCATCGTTTGGCTAAGCCTCGCATTTGGCATTTACACCTTAGTCGACAACATTCAAAACCCCAACAAAGCCTTTCGCTTAGGTAATAATGCCAGTAGCGTGACACTCAAGCGCGGTCTAGATGGCCATTACCGTGCGGAAGCATTGATTAACAATCAAAAAGTAGATGTGCTTATAGACACAGGTGCGACAGGTGTAGCGATTTCGCAAGCGGTGGCAGATAGACTCAACCTAAAAAGCATCGAGGCTATACGTACTAACACTGCCAATGGCGATAGTGTGGGCTATATGGTGCGACTGAATTCTGTGAAAGTCGGTGGCGTAGAAGCGCAAAATGTTTCCGCCATGATTGCGCCAAATTTAGAAGGCGACGTGCTACTCGGCATGAGTTATTTGGGTCGAATGGACGTACGATTATTCAAAAATCAAATGACCATCAAACAAGTTGAATAATTTTTTACCTATTAACTAATTGATTTTTAAATATTTTTATATATCTCCAAAAATATTTGTAAGTAATGTTGAGTTTGCCTTGACTAATGGTCGCTTTGTAAGTAATCTTGAGTTTGACTTGACTAATGGTCGCTAGTGAAAAAACTTAACTTACTTATCAAACTAGAACTTTCTTACAAACTAGAACTTTATAGGAGATTTAAAAATGAACTTTCAATTTAAAAAAGTAGCACTTACTACTAGCGTGTTATTAGCGATTTCCACATCAGTTTTTGCAGCGGATGCGATGTTGGGCACTGGCGGTTATGCTCGTGCAATGCACAAAATGGAAATGATGAAAATGATTGACGGCAATGGCGACCATATGGTGACTAAAGAAGAGTTTGACGACTATTATGGCAAACTTTTTGATGAGCTTGACACAGATCATGATGGCTCAGTAGATGCAACAGAATGGGCTGGGCCAAGCAAAGCTTCCAAGCTTGACCTAACCACAGGCGGTTATAGCCGTGAATTACGCTCGATGAAGATGATGGGCAAAATGGACTCCGATGGTGACCACAAGGTTACTAAAGATGAATTCGTCGGCTATCATCAAAAACTTTTTGTAGAGATGGACAAAAAAGGTGATGGACAAATCACCGCGCAAGAATGGGTAGGAAAACACCTGTAATAGTCAATCAAGTTTACTTTGCATTTAATAAAGCCAGCTTTTTGCTGGCTTTTTTCTGGTTTTGACTTAAGTTTAAGTTATTACTGTCGGTTTTTCGCGCCCAGTGCGTTGTTTTAATTCAGAAATTTCAAGCGCAATTTGTATCATCTCTCTCAGCGCCACTTGCGCATCTAAATGGTGGTGCGCAATATTTGGCTCAAATGCTTCTAAATAAATGCGCAAAGTCGCACCCTCGGTACCCGTGCCAGAAAGCCGAAACACAATGCGTGAGCCGCAAGTAAACAAAATGCGGATGCCCTGCCCAGTGCTAACAGAGCCATCGATAGGATCGGTATAACTAAAATCATCACAAGTACTGACAGTATATTTGCCAAGAACTTGATTCGGCAGAGTACCAAATTGCGCCTTGATATGCGCCATTACACCATTAGCAGCTTCTGTAGGAATCGCCTCGTAATCATGCCGCGAATACACGTTACGGCCGTATTCTGCCCAGTGCGCTTTGACAATGGCTTCTACACTCATTTGCTTCGCCGCGATGATATTGAGCCAGCACAAAACAGCCCACAAACCGTCTTTTTCACGCACATGGTTTGAGCCGGTTCCAAAGCTTTCTTCGCCACACAAGGTCACTTTATTCGCATCCATTAAATTGCCGAAAAATTTCCAACCAGTTGGAGTTTCATAGCATGGAATATTCAATTTTTTAGCCACTCTATCCACTGCACCGCTGGTGGGCATGCTGCGTGCAACGCCTGCCAATCCCAGGCCGTAGGCAGGTATTAAATTGGCATTCGCTGCAATTATCGCCAAACTATCGGACGGCGTGACAAAGAATTTTTTACCCAAAATCATGTTGCGGTCACCATCGCCATCGGATGCTGCACCGAAATCTGGTGCATTGGCTTTATATAACTCTTCAACCAACTCATGTGCATAAGTCAGGTTTGGGTCAGGATGTCCACCGCCAAAGGTCTCACTCACTTCGCAATTCATTAAACAGTTTTCACTTGCCCCTAAGCGATTTATAAAAACTTCTTTGGCATAAGGGCCAGTCACGGCGTGCATCGCATCAAATTTCATGCTAAAGCTCGACTTAAAAAGCGTTTTAATCGCATTAAAATCAAATAGTTGCGCCATTAAATCAGCATAATCAGTTACGGGATTTATCACCTGCACAGCAAAGCCATCAAAACTAATTTCGCCTATAGTGTCAATATCCACATCAGCTAAGCTGGATATATTGTATTGGCTAATGGTCTTGCTTCTGGCAAAAATCGCTTCGGTGATTTTCTCAGGCGCTGGGCCGCCATTGGCTGTGTTGTACTTAATGCCAAAATCCTCGTTAGGCCCAGCAGGGTTGTGACTGGCAGATAAAATAATGCCGCCAAGTGTTTTGTATTTGCGAATAATATGTGAGGCGGCAGGCGTCGATAAAATACCGCTTTGCCCGACCAACACGCGCGCAAAGCCATTGGCAGCAGCCATTTTGATGATGGTTTGAATGGCAACACGATTATAAAACCGCCCGTCACCTCCAAGTGTCAGCGTTGCACCATCAGGAATATCTACAGAATCAAAAATGCTTTGAACGAAATTTTCTAAATAGTGCGGTTGCTGAAAAACCTTCACTTTTTTGCGTAAGCCAGATGTGCCGGGTTTTTGGTCAAAAAATGGCTGGGTTTTATTCACTAACACGTGCATTTTTGTTATGGCCAAGTCAGGTAACGTTTATATTCCCAATCGCTCACTGAGCGGCAATAATCAATCCATTCCGGGGTTTTTGTCACTAAATATTCAGCCACATAATCTTCGCCCAGCAGCTTTGTGAGCGTGGTATCTGCTGCGACTGCTTGCAGCGCTTCACCCAAGGTTTGCGGCAAGGTTTTTAAGCGACGTCGTTTAAATTCTTTGTCATCCCACTCATAAACATCTTCATCGATCGGCACTGGCGGCGACATTTGTTGTTCTACGCCATCCAACATGGCGGCAATGGTTGAGGCTAACGCCGCGTAGATATTGCTACTGCCATCGGTTAATCTAAATTCCAATCGCCCTGCCACCACTCTTAAAACAGTAGTACGATTGTTGTAACCCCACGCAATATGCGCTGGCGCCCAAGTAGTGCCAGAGAGTGAACGGCCTACTACCAAACGTTTATATGAATTGACCGATGGCGCGTGAAATCCCGCCAATGCCGGGCTGTGTGCCAACATGCCGGCAATACACTCACGGCCGATTTTTGACAAGCCGTGCGAATCAGCTTTATCTGCCATTACCGCATTACCTTGTGCATCAGTGAGTGAGAGATGCAAATGCAAACCACTACCCGGTCTATCTGCAAAGGGTTTGGGCATGAGGCTAAAAATTAAACCCGCGTCTTCAGCAATGTGGCTGGCTGCCATTTTGAACAAAATAAAATTGTCGGCTGCTTTTAGCGCATCGCTGTAGTGATAATTCAGCTCGTATTGTCCGCTGGCGTCTTCGTGGCCAATTTGAAAGATGTCAAACCCACATGCCGAAAGGCCAGTTTCCATGCGGTGCAGCACATCGCGTACCCGCGCCAACGCCTTTAAATCGTACGATGGCTTGGCTTGGTCGTCTTTGGTGCAAGGAATTGGGCGACCATTTTCATCTTTGTTGACGAGAAAAAATTCTGGCTCTATTCCCACGTTCAGCGTCCAACCATGTGCTTGTAAGCGTGCAATTTGGCGTAACAACAAACGGCGCGAACAGCCATCGAACGGCTTTCCATCCACCACGCCATTGCATATAATCCTTGCGTAGCCTGGCATCCAAGGCAGTGGCTGCAAAGTGCTTAAATCACCTTGTCCGTAAAATTCAGAACGTGCGCCGTTTCTAGGAAGTCCAGTTCCCCAAATGGAAGGGCCAGCAAAACCCGCACCTGCGCCCAAAACATCATCTAAATGCGCCAGCGGAATATATTTGCCCTTGGCTGCGCCGTGAATATCCACAAACTGCGCGATGACAGTATGTACGCCAGCCGCAGCCAGTTTGGTTTTAGCGGCTTCAATCACGCCTATTTGTTTTGCAGCATCATCCATTGTTAAGCCTTAAGCAGAGCGCGATCTAAAATATCCAATGCCTCATCAAACACATCATCCTGAATAGTGAGCGGATACAAAAAGCGCAACGCATTCACATACACGCCACAGCTCAGCAAAATCAAACCGCTTTCTAGCGCCGCCGCTTGCACGCGCTTCATGGCATCGGTCGAAGGTTCACCAGTTTTCGGGTCAAAAAATTCCGCCGCTATCATTGAGCCTAAACCGCGTACTTCTTTGAGCGCAGGCACTTTAGCTTGTGCCGCTTTAAGTCGTTTAGTGAGCTTTTCACCCAAATAATTCGCACGTACGACTAATTTTTCTTCTTCAATCACGTCAATCACCGCATGCGCTGCCGCAATCGCCAGCGGATTGCCTGCATAAGTGCCGCCAAGCCCACCCGGCGCGGGGCCGTCCATCACTTCCGCCTTGCCGCACACGGCGGATAATGTGGTGCCGCCCGCCATACTTTTTGCCAGGGTGATGATGTCTGGAATCACGTCATAATGCTCGGCCGCGAACATTTTGCCGGTGCGGCCAAAACCCGTTTGCACTTCGTCATAAATCAGCAAAATGCCATGCTCATCGCACTCTTGTCGCAGCGCCTTCATCAGCGCTGGCGGCGTCACATAAAAGCCACCCTCACCTTGCACCGGCTCTAAAATAATGGCTGCAACCCGCTTGGGGTCTATATCTGCTTTAAACAACGCATGTAGCGCATCTACCGTGTCTTCTGCGCTGATACCATGCACATCCATTGGAAACGGCACATGGTAAATCTCCGCAGGAAACGGCCCGAAGCCAATTTTATAAGGTGCTACCTTGCCCGTGAGCGCGCAGCCCATCATAGTTCGGCCATGAAAACCACCTGAAAAAGCAATAATGCCAGGGCGACCTGTGCTGGCACGCGCGATTTTAATGGCGTTTTCTACCGCTTC
>JANYGD010000048.1 GCA_025359405.1 Methylotenera sp.
ATTTTTAGACATCTCACCAGCCAAATTATTCTTCCGCACATGCGCAAGCTATTGGTTGCGCCATTTAATTTGCAACGCGCAATGTTGCGCCAAATTTTGGTGACTGCACGCGCTTGTGAGCGAGGGGATAGCGCCAAAATCATTGTCAAAATGAATTCGCTTACTGATGAAGTGCTCACAGGTGCCTTGATTAGCGCGGCACAACAAGGAGTGGAAATTGATTTGATTGTACGTGGTGCTTGTATTTTGCCAGTTGACGCGCCTGGGGTAAATGGCCGAATTCGCATCCGCTCAATAGTGGGGCGGTTTCTAGAGCATTCTCGCGTATTCTGTTTTGAGATAAATGGGTCACGCCGTATGTGGCTTTCTAGCGCCGATTGGATGAGCCGCAATATGATTCGGCGTATCGAAATTGCTTGGCCAATTATCGATACTGCAATGCAATTGCGTATTATGCAAGAATGTATAGAGCCCTATTTGAGTGATACTGAAGATGCTTGGACGCTTAAAGCTGGTGGCGAGTACCGACAACTGAGCAAACACAGCTCAAACACTAAAAGTGCACAAAAATTGTTGATTAAGCAGTATTCTGGCGATTAAAAATGTCACGGGCGCTTGATAGTATGCTGAGGTTTAACAATATTATCGTGTGGCGCCATGCAGAAGCAGAACTTGCTGATAATGAGTCTCGCGACGAAGATATGGCGCGCAAGCTTACTACCAGAGGACAGCGCCAAGCTAAGCGTATGGCGCGTTGGTTAAAACGTTATTTACCTAAAGAAACTATGCTGTGGAGTAGCCCCGCCGTGCGATGTGTGCAAACTGCAGAAGCGTTAAACTATAAAATCTCAATCGGTCAAGGGCTTAATCCAAGTGCAAAATTGCAAGAGATTTTAGAGGTATTGGCAAGCTTAGAATCTTCACAACTAAACTTGATATTGGTTGGTCACCAGCCTTGGTTGGGGCAGTTGGTGACGCATTTAACAGGTTTTTCTGGTGCAGAACTCAATATAAAAAAAGGCGCAATATGGTGGTTGCGCCAATCTCTAAATCAAACTTATCAGTACAATGTAATTAGCGTACAAGCACCGAGTTTTTTGTCTAAATAAAACTTGTCTAAGTAAAATTAACCTTTTTTATTTGGACGCCCTGTTTTAATCACAGGGATTTTAGCCAGTGTTATTTTAAGCGTGTTATCGCTCATTGCTGCAAGCAATTTAATGCCAGCGCGTAATAGCTCACTTTTCTTCGCAGGCTGTCCCATAGCTGTTAAACGTGCTTTCATCAATGTGATTTGCGCGTATTCATCTTTGGGCATAGTAAAGCTATCACGCTCCATTTTAACTTTCTCAGATTTGATCTTTTTAACATTTTTTTTAGTTACTTTTTTAACAGCTTTCTTTGCAACAGGTGCTTTCGTAGGCATGCTTACTGTTGGTTTAGTTGCTGCTTTAAGTACTTGTTTAGCTGCAGGTTTAGGGGTGGCTTTAGCTGTGGATTTTGTAATAGTTTTAGCCATAGGTTTTGTAGGAGCGGCCATTTTCGGCGCAGCAGCAGTTGGCTTAATAGCTGGTTTAACAGCTGCTTTTTTGCTGCTGCTAGGTTTAAGGCCAAGTGCTTGTGCTTGCATCGGTGAAATTTTTGACATAACTTAACTCCTTTTTTAACGATATAAACAGTTTATACGGTTTATAGTAAAAGTCAAATCCAGTAATAAAATTTATGTAGTTGAATCAGTTTGTTATCGTTAATCTGGTGTTGAAACGACCAGGCTCCAATTGGTTTTTTGCCAGGCTAAAATTTCTTCTTCTAGCAAATAGCAAGTTTGTGGAAAAGCCTGTTGCCATGGGCCTGGCAGGCCAAGTAGAAAGGTATTTTCGGCGCGCTCAAGTGTGATATTCTTTAGCATTGGCAAGTTGCGCGAGTGGCAAAAAATAACCGCTAATCTCAGCGCAATCAGTGGAATGATAAAGCTTTCATTATTAAAGTCAGTGTCTAATTTCTTTAGTTTTCCACAATGGCCTAGCACCAATAAACTCAAGCGATGCAGTTCACTTTGCGCAAAACCCATTAATTCAGTATGGTCGAGTATATAGGCGCCATGTTTTTGTGATTCGCTGTGCGAAATTGCAGCACCAATTTCATGGCTTAAAGCTGCCCAGCCCAATATCTGTTTGAGTTTATCTAATTCGTGCGGATTATCATCATGCAGTTCAAGTGTCAGCGATAGCGCATCGAAAAATCCTAATGCTACTTTGCACACATTTTTTGCATGCATTTTATTTACGCTAAAGCGGGCTGCGAGATGTGCGATAGAAGCGCCACGCAAGTCTTCACCAGCATCTTGCTCCTCGGTCATCATGTCATATAGCAAACCGTGGCGCAGTGCGCCTTTAGCTACCATCAAAGTATCAAGTTTAAGTAAATCGAATATACCAATTAATATACTTAAGCCTCCTGCAATTACCGATTTTCGATCATCTTTTAGACCAATTAAATCTAGGTTGTCCACGGTTTTGGCTTTAATCAACTGGGCGCGCAACCAGGCCAATCCCATACGCGTGATTTTGTCTTCTTCAAAACCAGCGCAACTTAAAATATCAGCTATAGCGCCCACTGTGCCTGAGGCGCCGTAAGCGACATCCCAATAATTATGTTGGTAATTATCTGCAACAGCATCTAAAAACGATTCCGCAGCAATTTCAGCACGTTGGAAATTTTTTTCTGAAAATATACCATCGGCAAAATATTTTAACGACCATGCAACCGAGCCAACGCGCAGTGAATCCGTGGTTTCGGCATTTAAATGCTGGCCTAAAATAAATTCGGTAGAGCGGCCACCCACATCAATCACTAAGCGCTTTTCATCAGATTGCGGCAATAAACGACTGACGCCTTGGTATATTAGGCGCGCTTCCTCTACTCCTGAAATCACTTCCACTTCGTAACCCAAGGCCTTTTTGGCAAGCTTTAAAAAAACATCACGATTTCTAGCCTCGCGCAGGGTTTGTGTAGCAACTGCACGTACGTGGTGCTTTGGAAAACCTTTGAGGGTTTCGCCAAATCTCGCCAAGCATTTAAGGCCGCGCTCAATCGCCTCGGGCTTTAAATTGCGTTCCTCATCTAAATCACCGCCCTGCCGAACGGTTTCTTTTAGATAATCGACACGTTGGATTTGGCCATTTTCATAACGCCCAATTTCTAACCTAAAGCTATTGGAACCTAAATCAACGGCTGCAAGCAGTGTCTCGGAATCTAAAAATGTATTAATAGCCATGTGTTATTTATAACATATTAAAAATTAAAGTGTGATTACAAATATAAAAATTAAGTGAATTGATGGATGAAAAGCTTAGTGATGGCATAAAGACACGTAGCGATCTGCTAATAGTTATTTTGTGCAGTGCAGGTGACATTTTGATGACGTGACTAACACCACTTATTAGATTTTTTATAAAATTAAGAACATGTTGGAGTAATTTTGGTCAATATTATCACTCTTGGTACTCAGTAAATTTTATTTTAGCTGTAAGGATTCTGCCGATGCTGCGACAAAGCTTATGAAACGTGAAAGCGCACATTTTTTTAGAACCTTGCTTTAACTTTTGGATAAAAAATTATGATGAAATTTACAGATAAAACTAAGCAATACGAACTCGATGAAATATCGACCTCTCGTCGCGCTCTACTTAAGTATGCCCTAACGGCAGCGGTGGCTAATTCATTGATAGGAAAAGCTATGGCCGAAACAACACCTGCGCCTAAACCAAATCATGATTTGTCGATTGAAAATTTTTCAGCAGCAGGAAAAAGTGAAGGCGTGGTACACGTCACTCAAGTGGTGAAGAGTGATGCAGAATGGCACAAACAACTG
>JANYGD010000062.1 GCA_025359405.1 Methylotenera sp.
TCATTAAAATTGGCATCGAAAAACTATGATAGATAAATCTAACTCACCAAGCTACAGGCCGTTGTACGACCAGATTAAGGTTCTATTAACCCAGAGCTTAATTGGCGGTGAGTGGCGCCCAGGTGATATGATTCCAAGCGAAATTGATTTGGCGTCACGCTTTAAAGTAAGCCAGGGTACGGTGCGGAAGGCGATTGATAGTTTGGCAGGCGAGAATATTTTAATTCGTCGCCAAGGTAAAGGTACCTTTGTTGCTACACACAACGAGGAAGGTATCAAGCTGCGTTTTTTGCGCCTCACCTCCGCAAGTGGGCAAAAAGAAGTATTACAAAATGAGTTGCTAACTTGTAGCAAAGCTAAGGCGGATATTCGCATTGCTAAGGTTTTAGAATTAAAAGCAGGTGCGGCTTTAATTGAGGTAAAACGCTTACTCACATTTTCTGGCAGGCCGCTTATTTATGACCATATTATCGTGCCAGCCGCGCCGTTTAAGGGCCTCAACAGCACTAGAATTGAAGAGAATAACGGCTCGATGTACAGCATGTATGAGACGGAATATGGCATCCGTATGATACGTGCTGAAGAGCGGCTGACTGCTGTGGCTGCTACTAGCGCAGTTGCGGAAGCGTTAAATTTAAAGTTGGGGGCGCCATTGTTGAGTATAGAGCGCGTTTCATATACTTATGGCGACAAGCCGATGGAATGGCGATTAGGCCTCTGCCTAACCGACGATCATCACTACATGAGCGAATTAGAGTAATTAATTGAAAGAAAACAAATGGATGATTTAAAAAAACGCGCACTTGATTACCACCAGTTTCCAATTCCCGGCAAATTGAGTGTTGAGTCATCCAAACCATGCGCTACACAGGATGATTTGTCGCTGGCATACACGCCAGGCGTGGCGGAGCCAGTGCGCGAAATTAACGCAGACCCTGCCAATGCGTATAAATATACCAACAAGGGCAATTTGGTGGCGGTGATTACCGACGGAACTGCCGTTTTAGGTTTAGGCAATATGGGCGCGCTAGCCAGCAAGCCAGTGATGGAAGGCAAAGCAGTGTTGTTTAAACGCTTTGCGGGTATTGACGTGTTTGATATTGAGATTAATGCCGCGAGCCCTGACGAATTTATTCAAACCGTAGTGAATATTGCCCCCACTTTTGGTGGTATTAACTTAGAAGATATCGCCGCGCCACATTGTTTTTATATCGAAAATGAGTTGAAAAAACGCTTGGATATTCCCGTGTTTCATGATGATCAGCATGGTACGGCGGTCATTGTGGCAGCCGCACTATTAAACGCGCTTGAACTACAAGGCAAAACTTTACCCACAGCAAAAATCGTGTTTTTAGGGGCTGGCGCGGCGGGTTGCTCGTGTGCAAAATTACTCAAACTCATGGGGGCGACCAATGTCACCATGGTGGATAGAACTGGCGTGATAGACAGCTTGCGTCGCGATTTGCACGACAATAACCGCGAACTAGCAGTTGTACCAAGTAGCAATAAAACGCTAGCAGACGTCGTGCCTGGTTCTGACGTGTTTATTGGTGTTTCGGCCAAAAATGCACTTGATGCAACGCTAATTAAAAGCATGGCTAAAAATCCGATTATTTTTGCGCTGGCGAATCCAGATCCAGAAGTATTGCCGAGCGTGGCGCATGCTATTCGTGATGATATTTTAATGGCAACTGGCCGTAGCGATTTCCCCAATCAGGTCAATAATGCGCTGTGTTTTCCTTATTTGTTCCGCGGTGCGCTAGATGCAAAAGCTACCAAAATTACTGAAAAAATGAAAGTTGCCGCAGCGCATGCCTTGAGTGAATTGGCGCGCGAGCCGGTGCCGGCCGATATTTTGCAAGCTTACAACCTTAAAGAACTGAAATTCGGCAAAGAATATATTATTCCTAAACCATTCGATAAGCGTTTATTGGCAAGGGTTTCCAGTGCGGTAGCAATAGCGGCAAAAGAATAATTCAATGCAGAGGCACCGTCCTAAAAATCTGAATTTGTTCACCATTCGCCTGCCTATTAATGCAGTGGTGTCCATTCTGCATCGCGCTTCTGGCATGGCCTTGTTTTTGGCTTTACCCTTGATTTTATTTGCATTTCAATATTCAGTGCGCTCGCCTGAAAGCTATGCAACGCTTGCAAACTTGCTTGATACTTGGTTTTTAAAGCTTGTGCTTATCAGCTTGGCTTGGGCTTTCTTTCATCATTTTTTCGCAGGTATTCGGCATTTAATGCAAGATATTCACTGGATGACCAGTTTGCAAAAAGCGCGCTTTTCTGGTCGTGTGGTGCTATGGTTAGTTGGGGTTTCGGCACTTATTTTCGCTTTTGTGATTTGGTAATTTTCTATGTTAATACAACTACTTACCAATAAATATCCTGGCATGCGTTTGTGGCTATCGCAGCGTTTAAGTGCTGTGATGATGGCGAGTTATATCGCCTTACTCGCCATTTTATTAATTATTCAGCGACCAACCGGCTTTGAGGCTTGGCATGCTTTTGTGTCGCCAATTTGGTTTAAGTTAATCTCTTTAGTGTTTTTTATTAGCCTTTTTATTCACGCTTGGCTGGGTGTGAGTGACGTATTTAAAGACTATATTTTTAACAAAACATTACGTGCTTATTTGCAAATTATTGTCGATATTTTGTTGGTGATTTATTTAGTTTGGGTAAGTTTTATATTATGGAATATTTAGTTTTATGGCATTAACAACACACAAATTTGATGCAGTTATCGTTGGTGGTGGTGGCGCTGGTTTGCGCGCATCGCTACAACTGGCACAGGCTGGCGTTAAGGTGGCGGTGTTGTCTAAAGTATTCCCCACACGTTCGCACACTGTAGCAGCGCAGGGTGGCATCGCGGCTGCGCTGGGCAACGTGGCGGAGGATAAATGGCTGTGGCACATGTACGATACCATCAAAGGTTCGGATTTTTTGGGCGACCAAGATGCCATTGAATTTATGTGCAAAAATGCGGCAAAAGCCATTATTGAGCTGGAACATTTTGGCATGCCTTTTGACCGTTTAGATAACGGCAAAATTTTTCAACGTCCGTTTGGAGGCATGACACAAAATTTTGGTGAAATGCCTATTTCGCGCACTTGCGCGGTGGCTGATCGCACCGGTCACGCTATGCTACACACGCTATACCAACGTAATATTCAAGCCAATACCAATTTTTTTGTCGAGTGGTTTGCGCTCGATTTAATTCGCGATGCAGAAGGTGATGTACTTGGCGTCATCGCGCTGGAAATCGAAACGGGCCAGATGCATATTTTTCAAGCCAAAACAACCTTAATCGCCACCGGCGGCGCGGGGCGTATCTTTCAGGCTAGCACCAACGCGTTTATCAACACGGGCGATGGTTTGGGTATGGCAGCGCGCGCAGGCTTGCCACTGCAAGATATGGAATTTTGGCAATTTCACCCGACGGGTGTTTTGCATGCTGGTGTGCTGATTACCGAAGGCGTGCGTGGCGAGGGCGGTTATCTGGTAAATTCTGAGGGCGAGCGTTTTATGGAACGCTATGCGCCACACGCTAAAGATTTAGCTAGTCGCGACGTGATTGCACGTGCTTCCGCTACCGAAATTAAGGAAGGGCGGGGCGTTGGAAAAAACAAAGATGCGGTGTATTTGAAGTTAGATCATTTAGGCGAAGAGCTAATAAACAAACGCCTGCCAGGCATACGTGAAATTGCCAAAACTTTTGCCAATGTCGACCCGATTCACAATCCGATTCCTGTTGTACCAACTGCACACTATATGATGGGCGGCATTCCGACCAATTTAGACGGCCAAGTCGTTTTGGAAGGCGAAAAACCTGTGAATGGTCTCTACGCGGTAGGCGAATGCGCATGTGTTTCGGTGCATGGTGCGAATCGTTTGGGCTCAAATTCGCTGTTGGATTTGGTGGTGTTCGGCAAGGCGGCAGGCGACAAGATGGTGCTAGAAATCGCACAGAATAAAGTATACAAACCGCTTCCAGCCAATGCAGTAGAGGCTACTTTAGTGCGCGTGAATCGCCTAGAAAATGCAACTGGTGAAAATGTGGCTGAAGTAGGCGACGCCATGCGTAAAACCATGCAAACACACTGTGGTGTGTTCCGCTTTCCCGATTTATTGGCAACTGGTGTGGGTGAGATTGACGCTGTTGCTGAACGCATTCAGTACATCACCATTAAAGATAAAAGCCAAGTGTTTAACACCGCACGGGTGGAAGCACTGGAACTGGATAATTTGATTGAAGTGGCGGTTGCTACCATGCACGCCGCTAATGCGCGCGCAGAAAGCCGCGGCGCGCATGCGCGTGAGGATTTTGGCGAGCGAGATGATGTGAATTGGTTAAAGCATTCACTTTTTGTCAAACAAAACAATACGTTAACCTATAAACCAGTGCGTTTGAAACCGCTTACTGTGGAATCGTTTGAACCGAAAAGACGAGTTTATTAAGATGAAATTTTCTATATACAGATATAACCCTGATACTGACAAAAAACCCTACATGCAGGATTACGATATTGAATTGCATGAGGAAGACCACATGCTTTTAGACGCGCTGATTCGCATTAAAGAGCATGATGATACATTAAGTTTGCGTAAATCGTGCCGCGAGGGCGTGTGTGGCTCGGATAGTATGAATATTAACGGTAAAAATGGCTTGGCGTGCATTACAAAACTGATTGATTTAGAACAGCCAATTACGCTGCGCCCTATGCCTGGCTTACCTGTGATACGCGATTTAGTGGTCGATATGACGCAGTTTTTTGAGCATTACAATTCAGTAAAACCATATTTAATTAATAACGACCCCTTGCCAGAAACCGAGCGTTTGCAAAGCCCAGAAGATCGCGCCAAATTAGATGGTATGTACGAGTGCATTTTGTGCGGAGCGTGTACCACATCGTGCCCAAGTTTTTGGTGGAATCCGGATAAGTTTGTTGGCCCCGCAGGCTTGTTGCAAGCCAATCGCTTCATAATGGATTCGCGTGATCAAGCGACTGAAGAACGGTTGGAAAATTTGGAAGATCCGTATCGTTTGTATCGCTGCCACAACATCATGAATTGCGTTGAAGTGTGCCCGAAAAAGCTCAACCCGAATGCGGCGATTGCCAATATTAAAGACCTGAAAATTGAACGTGCGCGTGAAACTAAAGCTACAAAAAAACAAATTGCCATTAAGTCAATATAAAGCAAAGCAATATGATGAATGAGAACAACAAAGATGCTCAACAACGCCGGCTGGCTTGGCGTTGCAGACGTGGCATGTTAGAGCTGGATATAGTGTTGCAGCGTTTTGTGAATGAGCAGTTTGACACATTAACTTCAGACGAACTGCAAGTTTTTGATGGAATGTTAGAGTTGCCGGACAATGATTTTTGGGGGCTAATTAGTTCATCAAAAGATATGCATAAGAGCGATGGCACTTATGCAGTGATTGCCAAATTAAAAGCGGTTAGACCCAAGCATAACTAGGAGTCCGATTAAAGTGATGATGCATATAGGTGAACAAGCAATGAATATAGATGCTAGTGCATTAGGCGATTATTGGCCCGGCATACAGCTATATTACCCCCCAGTCAAATATGCGCCGAGCTTAGGCATTTACGAGGATATGGCACAAGCCTCGGCACGTATGAAAAAACATGCGCATTTCACCAATGCGCATACGCTTATTTTTGACCTTGAAGATGGCTGTCGGCAAAAAGAAATGAGCCGCGACTTGTTGCGCCAAGAGTTGCCAGAACTGCGCAACGTCAACAAAAACGTCACCATTGCCATTCGTGCGAATCCTTTCCGCACGGATGAATACGAGCTTGATATGCGCCTTGTGTGCGAGATGGCAGAATATATCGACGTTGTGATGTTGGCTAAGGCAGGAGAGGCTTATGGTGCTGCTGAAGTGCGTGATTTATCCAGCTTTTTATTAAGTATCAACCCGAATATTACTATTCAACCGATTATCGAGCACCCTAAATCGCTCAAAATTGCACCCGAACTGATGCAATACAACACGGTTAAACACGTGGTATTTGGTATTCACGATTTCTCCAAAGCCATGGGTATCCACATTACGCCAGAAAACTGGATTGAAGAGCTGCGGTTTTACATGAATCGACTCATGTTCGAAGCACGTATTGCAGGTAAGGGGGTGATCGGTGGTGTGGAAACTTTAATTGGCACCAATATTATGCCAGAGAAATATTTAGAACCACATGATGTACGGCGCTGGCTAGATCTGCATGGGGATAACGAATCACGTATTGTGTATAAACATGCATGCCTAGAAGCCGCCATGGGGCTTACAGGCAAGCAGGTGATTCATCCGGGGCATATTCATTTGTGTAAAACAGCTTACACGCCATCACCAACGGATGTGGCACAAAAAGTGGCCATTTTAAAAGCGGCTATCGAGGCTGATGCACTGCTCGGCGGCGCGATTAAATTTGAAGGTGAAATGTTAGATCCACCGATGTTTGGTAAGGCGCTACAAACCTTGTTACGTGCACATGCATTGCGTGCACTAAAAACATCGGATATGGAGTTCGCAGTGCATGTATTAGAGCTGTTGCCTGCACAAGTAGTAAGACAAAATTGGCCATATGGAGTATTGCTTTAATGTTTACAGAATTTCCAAAATGGGAATGGAATATTCCCTCCCACTTCAATATCGGTGTGGCCTGTAGCGATAAGCACCTAGGTACAGCCCAGGCTGATAACATCGCTATGATAGTTGAAGACGATGTGCTGGGCACTTCGCAAATCACTTTCACTGAGTTGGCGCGTAAAACCGACCAATTCGCGCAAGTGCTGCGTAATTTAAAAGTAAAAGTCGGTGACCGCGTGCTGATTCGCTTGCCGAACAGTTTGGACTACCCAATTGCATTTTTGGGTGCCATGAAAATGGGGGCGATTGCTGTGCCGACTTCTACGCTATTAACTGCGGAAGAAGTGGCTTATTTGGCTAAAGATTCTGGCGCAACTGTGCTAGTGACTGATGCAAAAGCGTGGGTGGGCATGGAAGAGCAAATGGTTGAAGGTATGCCAGATATGCCCAATTTATCGCATATATTGCTCTCACAAACTACGCATACACAGCCACATGGTTGCTTAAATGTGTTGAGCTTAGAAAACGCATTAAGTGTGATGCATAAGTGCGATGCTGCCTACAAAACCAAGTCAGATGACCCTGCATATTTAGTCTACACAAGTGGCACTACAGGTTACCCAAAAGGCGTATTGCACGCACACCGCGCCCTACTTGGCCGCCAGCCTGCTGCGCAATATTGGTTTAATTATTCTGACGATGTCAACGACCGCATTATGCACTCGGGCAAGTTTAACTGGACCTATGTGTTGGGTTCTGGGCTCATGGATCCGCTGTATTTAGGTAAAACCGTGATTGTGCATGAAGGTAAAAATGACGCGCAAGTTTGGTTAGACCTAATTAAAAAACACCAGGCCACCATTTTTATTGGAGTGCCAACGATTTACCGCCAAATTTTGCAAAAAACTACCGCAACCCAAACAGAAATTCCAAGCTTGCGCCACTACATGAGCGCGGGCGAACATTTATCGGATGAAGTATTAAGTCAGTGGAAGACGCGTTTTGGCGTGGACATTTATGAAGCGGTAGGCATGAGTGAATTCTCATACTATTTGAGTCAAAGTAAATTCCGCCTGATTCGCCCAGGTTCTGCGGGTTTCCCTCAGCCTGGTCACAACATCAAATTGCTGAACCCTGATACCTTAGAAGAAGTTGCAACAGGCGAAGAGGGCATGATTAGTGTGCCGCTAGATGATCCTGGTGTATTTTTACGTTACTGGAATCTGGAAGAAGAAACTACA
>JANYGD010000076.1 GCA_025359405.1 Methylotenera sp.
CTATTTACCAAGGTAAAGTCTCACCCTCGTGAAAGAATCCGCCGTTTGCGCCTTTACTATCAAGTGTGGCTAATTGCACACTGGTTTTATAACTGTCTGCCACTTCCATCGGTGCGTTATCGCCACCCAGCTCAGTTTTTACCCAACCTGGATGTGCTGAATTTACTTTAATATTGGTGTCACGTAGTTCATGCGCCAAATGCACGGTGTAAACGTTGAGAGCCGTTTTAGAGGCGTTATAAGCAAATGCTTTTGCAGGGTCAATTGGTGAATTGGGCATGCTGTGTAAAGTGAGTGAGGCCAATATGCTAGATAAATTAACAATGCGGCCTTCAGGTGCTTTTTTAACGAGCGGCAGCAGTTTTTGTGTAAGCTCAATCACTGCGAATAAGTTGCTGTGAAATGTTTGCTGAATGGTACCAATGCTCACAGTGCTACTATTATTACTGCCCATCAGTTGCTCTTGATTGATGCCAGCGTTATTCACTAGGATATCTAGCTTACCGTAGTTTTTGCTTAGATATTCATATGCAGCATCAGCAGATTTTGCTTGGTTTGCATCGTAGTGAATGGCTTCGGCTTTATAGCCTAATGCTTGTAATTGTTTAGCTGCTGCTTCGCCTTTTGCAGTGTCGCGCGCGCCAATGACTACACTAATGCCTAGTGCGCCTAAACCTTTGGCAGTTTCAAAACCAATACCGCGATTTGCACCAGTGATGAATGCTACTTTTTCTGATGATGATGTCATTTTTAATCCTTAAATTAATATATATGTACCGATTGGTAAATAAATAGTAGTTGAGTTAAAATAATTTGTCAACACTATTTTGTACCTAGTGGTACAATATTTACTTTAATGGGTAATAAACACTTATGAATGATGTAGTTAAAATCGAGCAACCCGCAAAAAAACCTGCAAAACCGCGTGGCCGTCCACTGGCATTTAATCAAGAAGAGGCTTTAGATAAAGCATTAAAAGTATTTTGGGCGCGCGGATATGAGGGTGCTTCAATGGCTGAGCTTACTGAAGCGCTCGGCATTAATAAGCCTAGTATTTACGCGGCTTTTGGCAATAAAGAAGAATTGTTTCGTAAAGCGTTAGCGCGATACACTTCAGGGCCAGCGGCTTTTGTAAAAGAGGCAATGAAAGAGCCAACGGCTCACCAAGTAGTTGAAAAGTTTTTGATGCAGGCGGTTGATTTTTTTAGTGACAAAAATACGCCAAATGGTTGCATGATTGTGCAAGGTGCGCTTACTTGTGGACAAGGTTCGGGCGCGATTCAGCAAGAATTGATAGCTTACAGAAGCAACTTTGAAGCTTCCTTCACTAAACGTTTTGAGCTAGCGAAAGCGCAAGGTGATTTACCGCAACATGTGAATACCAAACAGTTAGCGAAATATATAGCGACTATTCATCAAGGTATGTCGGTACAAGCAACTAGCGGCGCAACACGAGAGGAGTTGAAAGCAATTGTTGAAATGGCGCTAAAAAACTGGCCAACTAGTCACTAGCGGAGCAATTGAATTTATATTTAATGAAGTTGATGCAACTCTAATTTTCGTAATTTTGGTGCTAATTTGGCCGTTGCAACCACCACACCGAGTGTCATTAGTCCACCAAATATTACCGAGGGCACTAAGCCTAATAAGCGTGCCGTGAGGCCAGATTCAAACGCGCCTAATTCATTGGATGAGCCGATAAAAATACCGTTGATGGCTGAAACTCTGCCTCGCATAGCGTCTGGCGTGGCGAGTTGCAATATAGTTTGTCGCATTACAACCGATAGGCCGTCACAAATGCCTGAAAGCAATAATAAAACTGTGGCAGCCCAAAAAGTAGCGCTTAAACCGAAGCCGATAATGCATAAGCCAAAACCAGCAACTGCGCTTAGTAGCCAACGCCCAGCGTGCAAGTTAATGGGGTGATGCGTGAGCCACAGGCCAGTGATGATGGCACCAATGGCAGGTGCGGCACGTAAAACACCTAAACTTTCTGGCCCTAACTGGTAAACGTCTTGAATAAACGCGGGCAGCATAGAAACTGCGCCGCCAAATAGCACAGCGAACATATCCAATGAAAGTGCGCCAAGTACGATTTGATTGCTAAATACAAAACGTAAACCTTGTGCGATGCTGGTGAATACAGGCGCGTTTTCTACGGTTTCTGGTTCTTTTACTTTAATCGATAACATCGCAAATGTTGCCCCCAAACATAGCAGTGTCGCGATCCCATAGGCAGTCGTTTTGCTGGTAAAACCCACCAGCAAGCCACCCATGGCCGGCCCTAGTACTAACCCTGTTTGAAATACTGCGCTACCGATACCTGTGGCACGGACGTAATTTTCTCGCGGTATAATGATGGCAAACAATGTGGTGTAACTTGGCGCGATAAAGGCGCGGGCGATGCCCGTAAACGCAATTGAACCATAAATCCATAGACTTGTATTACCGCCTAACTTGCTTCCGATTAAGCCCATCGCAATCGCAGTAAGCGTGATGGCGTTAATCAGTAGCAATATCGCTGCTAACGCACCAAAAAAACGGCGCGAATAGTAGCGATCCACAGCATGCCCTGCAAAAAGTGCACAAGAAAAATATGGAATCACTTCAGCTAGTCCGATTAAGCCTAAAGATAGCGTATCGTGCGTAATTTCAAAAATATGCCAACCAACTGCCACCGCCATAATTTGATAGGCGAGTACAATTTGAATGCGAAACGCCAATAATTTGAGAAACGCGTAGTTGTGATAGCTAAAAATTTGATTCATTCAATACTCAAAATAGGCTATTTCGGCACGCGCCACAAATACCAGCTTGCAATGGTACGGTGTGGACTCCATGCTTTGCCAATCTCTGCAATTTCTTTACGTTTTGGCACAACTTCTAGTTTTTTAAGACGTTTGTAGCCTTCAAGCACGGCAAAATCATCGGCGGGCAGAATATCCATGCGCGCTAGCGTAAACATCAGCATCATTTCCACCGTCCATTGACCGATGCCTTTTAAGGTAACAAGACGTTCAATCAATTCCGTATCGCGCATATTTTCTGCATCAGCGCGCGATGGCACTAGCCCGCTAATAGCGCCATTCGCGATGCCTTGAATGGTTTCAATTTTTCTGCCAGAGAACCCGCAAGCACGTAAATCGTCAAATTGCGCTTTTATTAAAGCTTCTGGCGCAGGAAATCCGCCAAAATGGTTTTTGAATTTAGCAAAAATTGCGTCTCCTGCCTTACCGTGCAGTTGCTGATAAGCGACTGCTTGAACCAGCGCTTGATAAGGATTGAGCTCGGGTTCGGCTTCAGCATCGAAAGTACAAGCCCCTACTATGCTAATTAATTGTGCCCAGTCATTGTCAATTGCGCTTAAAAATTGCGTGGCTTGCTGGTGTTGGTTCATGCCTAGATTATAAACAAAAGCGCGTTAAAAATGCCTAATGAATTCAAAAGCAAGAGTCGGAGTGTGCAATATCGTAAGCAATGATAAATTGCTATCATTCACTACGGAAACCTACCATGAACATATTAGTTAAAAATATTAAAGCAATAGCAACCGAAAACGACCCACGCTGGGCACAAGTGCAAGCGCGTGACGTGAGTGCCGATGGAGAGTTTTATTATTCAGTTAGTAGTACAGGGGTATATTGCAAACCATCATGTGCAGCGCGCTTAGCAAGGCCTGAGCATGTGGCGTTTCACGCAAGTTGCGAAGATGCTGAAAAGGCAGGTTTTCGTGCATGCAAGCGTTGTAAACCAGGAAAGCCGGATTTGGCAGAAACACGCTCGAAAATTGTGACAGAAATTTGTCGTTTGATTGAATACTCTGAACAGACGCCCTATCTTAAAACTTTGGCGAACAAAGCAGGTTTAAGTACATATCATTTTCACCGCGTGTTCAAAACAATAACAGGCCTCACTCCAAAGGCTTATTCTGCAGCACATCGTGCAAAAAAAGTGCGTAGCGAATTGGGTAAAAACACAACAGTGACTGAGGCTATTTTTGAGGCTGGTTACAATTCTAATAGTCGATTTTACGAAAAATCAACGCAAGTGCTTGGTATGACACCATCAAATTATAGAGCGGGTGGCAAAAATACTATAATACGTTTTGCCATTGCCAGTTGTACTTTGGGGGCGATTTTGGTGGCGAGCAGTGAACGTGGCGTTTGTGCGATTTTTCTAGGTGGAAGCCCAGAAAAGTTAGTGCAGGATTTGCAAGATGCTTTTCCAAAAGCTGAAATTATTGGGGTGGACAAAGATTATGAAACGTTGGTAGCGAGCGTGGTGGGCTTAATCGAAGCGCCTCGCAAGGGCCAAGATTTTATCAAGCATTTGCCTCTAGATATCCGCGGCACTGTTTTCAGCAGCGCGTATGGCAAGCATTGCGTGAGATTCCAGTCGGTGAAAAAATAAGTTATTCTGACTTGGCTTACAAAATCGACAAACCAAAAGCGGTGCGCGCAGTGGCGAGTGCTTGCGCGGCCAATAAAATCGCTGTCGCGATTCCATGCCATCGTGTAGTGCGTAATAACGGTGCATTATCGGGTTATCGATGGGGCGTCGAGCGTAAGCGTGCATTACTGGATTCCGAATCAAGTTCGGAATAATGTGAATCATGGATTTATTTGGTGACGCACTTGAACCTAATTTTCCATTGGCAGAAGGTGCAGTGCTGTTGCACGGCTTTGCGCTACAAAATGAAGCCAAATTACTAATCGATTTAAAGTCTGTTATTTTAAAATCGCCTTTGCACCATATGGTCACACCAGGCGGGTTTACCATGTCAGTCGCCATGACCAATTGTGGAAAATTAGGCTGGATTTCGGATAGAAAAGGCTATTGTTATACTACACTGGATCCTAATTCTGGTGCGCCTTGGCAGGCCTTGCCTGCAAGCTTTTTGGCGCTCGCAATTGCAGCTGCAGCAGAAGCTGGATTCGCCAACTTCGTGCCAGATGCCTGTTTGATTAACCAATATAAACCAGCCGCGCGCATGACTTTGCACCAAGATAAAAATGAGCAGGATTTTAGTCAGCCGATTGTTTCGGTTTCACTTGGTGTGTCTGCCATTTTTTTGTTTGGAGGTTTTGAGCGCTCCGATAAACCCATGAAAATACTGCTTAAGCATGGTGATGTAGTGGTATGGGGAGGGGTATCTAGACATAGATTTCACGGTATTCAACCCATTAAACCCAGCTATCACCCTGCGTTTGGCGATTGTCGAATTAATTTAACCTTTCGCCAA
>JANYGD010000154.1 GCA_025359405.1 Methylotenera sp.
AAAACTGCTCGGTGGGGTCGGTGTAATGGTTGAAAGTTGTGGTATTTATTTTAGCTTCTGTATTGCCTGAAATGCCTGCCACAATTAGATGTTGCGGCACTGTGCCAATTTCAGCTTCTATTTTATTAGTCGCAAAATCAATTACATCGTTTATATTTTTAGTCATGCATTAATTCCTTTAGGCAATCGTTAAATACTTGCATTAGCTTTTTAATATCATTTTCGCTGGTAGCGGGGCACACCAACATCATGTTGTGAAATGGCGTAAGCAGTACGCCGCGATTGAGCAAATATAGATGAATTGCGCTTTCGATCATATCATTTTTCGCATCGCGGGCTTCGACTGCATTTTTGGGCGGTTTTGAACTAAATTGCAGCTCTAGCCTAGCTCCTAAGCGAGTGATGTTCCACGGCAAATTGTGTGCTTTTATTGATGCTGTAAGTTGCTGCGCTAGTAAGTCTGCCAATGCTAGCATGTGCTTGTAAGTCACTTCAGTAGCTACTTCTGTGAGTGTCGCGTATATGGCGACCAGCGTCATCATGCTGCCCGATAATGTAGTACCAATGCCAGAATGCCCAGCTGGTGCGCTGTCTTTGGCAGCTTTCATGCGGGTTGCCATTGCCGCGCTAAAGCCATAAGCCGCCGCAGGTAAACCGCCTGCAATCGGTTTGCCGACTACCAAAAAGTCTGGCACAACGTTATTGGTTTTTGCCCAGCCGCCACGATCCGTGGAGATGGTATGCGTTTCATCAAGCACCAACAAACTGCCGTATTTTGTGCAAACTGCGCGCAAACTTTCAATAAAGCCAGCTTCAGGCAACACCATGCCGCAATTAGTAAGCGCGGGTTCGGTGAGCAAGCATGCAAATTCACCTGTGGCTAATTCGTGCTCAACTGCTGCTAAATTATTAAACGGCACAGCGACAGTGTGTACGCCTAAATCATATACTTGGCCGAGTAAGCTGTTTCTATTCACCACTTTTTCGTTCTCAACATCGACCATCGTGTCATCAACAGTGCCGTGATAACAGCCATCAAACACCAGCAATTTTTTGCGCTCAGTCACCGCGCGCGCCCAGCGCAAAACAAAGCGGTTAGCATCTGTCGCGGTGGTGGCGAGTTGCCAATAATCTAAACCAAAAAACTCAGCCAATGCCTCGCCAACATTAGGTGCTAGTGTTGATGGCAACATGACGGTGAAGCCTTTGCTAGCTTGTTCTGCAATTACTTTTTCGATTGGCGCAGGGCTGTGGCCGAACATCGCGCCCGTATCACCTAAGCAAAAATCCGTGTAATCAATGCCATCAGCGCAGGTAAAATGACAGCCGTTAGCTTGCACTACAAACAGCGGCACAGGCATGCCCCAATCGTTCATCCAGTGCATCGGCACACCATACAAAAAGTGCTGCTGCGCCTGTTTTGAAAGCTTAATTGAGCTCGGATGCAGTTGCAAATAGCGCTCACGCTCAGCTATTAAAAGGCGTTCTGCGTTATGGGTAACTTGTTGAATATTATTAGGTATAAACAAATGGTTCTATCAATTTTTAATAAATGGCACTATGGATAAGACCAAAACTTGATTAGTATTCTACTACAATAGAATGCATTGTCTATTTTTGGAGTTGTAATGGATCACGCGTTTGCTTACCTTTCTATCAGCGGCTTTTTGGGTATTTCCATAGATAAGGATGCTAAAAAACCGTATGCTGTCGCTGGAATTAATTGGGATGGCAGTTGCACCAATCGCCCTGGCGCGCGTTTTGGGCCTAGCGCTATTCGTCGTTCCAGCCAAATGTTGTGCGACGCAACGCATCCATTATTTGATGTTTCGCCGCTTGAATTTTTGAAAGATGTGGGCGATTTGGCTTTACCAAATACCAGCATTGACGCCATGCGCAGCGCACTCATGCCACAAGCGGCGGAGTTGATTATAAACCAAACTATGGTGTGGTTAGGTGGTGATCACTCAATTACCTTGCCGCTGTTGCGTGCCTACAATGCGCATTACAAACAACCACTGGCGTGCATTCATTTTGATGCGCATTGCGATACCTGGACTGACCATTTTGGTGAATCTTCAGGCCACGGCACTTGGGTGTATGAGGCGATTATAGAAGGTTTGGTTGACCCAAAATGTTTTGTGCAAATTGGCATACGTTCAGCTGGCGAACGCGCTGCGCGTGAGTTTGTGAGTGACCAGGGCGGCAAAATTTATACCGCGCGCGAATTGCGTGGCAAAGATGGCGATGCGCTAAAAAATGTGATTGACGAAGTGCGAATCCGCATGGCAAAAGCGGGCAATCCGCCACTGTATTTAACGTTTGATATTGATGCGCTTGATCCCGCCTTTGCGCCCGGCACTGGCACGCCAGAAGTCGGCGGCTTGACGACCGCGCAGGCCATGACCTTGCTGGAAGCTTGGCATGATTTGAATTGGGTGGGTATGGATTGTACAGAAGTTTCACCACCTTACGACCATGCAGAACTCACTTCTAACGCGGCGGCTGTGCTAGTGTGGACTTGGCTTTGTGGGCGTATAGCGGCAAAAAAATAGAGTAAAATTACATGTCAAAAAACATAGATTTAAAAGCCACGCAAAATTCTTATTACGCCGCCAGCGCGAATGCGCAGCCTGCGTATCCAACATTGCAGGCTGACGTCGAAGCCGATGTTTGTGTGGTAGGCGGCGGCTTTGCGGGCTTATCTGCGGCGATTGAACTGGCCGACCGTGGTTATTCAGTCGTTGTTTTAGAAGCGCATCATATTGGCTTTGGCGCGAGCGGTCGCAATGGCGGGCAGATCATTGCCGGCTTGGCGTGTGAGCAAGATGTGATTGAAAGCGCACTGGGTTTTGAGGCGGCAAGACAAGTGTGGGGCATGACGCTGGAAGCCTTGAATTTAGTGCGTGCACGCGTAAAACGCTTTGATATAAAGTGTGATTTGGTCGATGGATTTTTGGGCGTTTCAGTGGGCGAACGTAAGGGAAAAAGTTTGCGCAAATGGTACGAGAGCATGGCGCAAAAGTACCATTACGACAGCGATGCAACCTGGATAGAACCTGCGCATATTCGGCAATGGGTCGATAGTCCGCGCTATTTCAATGGCTATTTCGACAAAAATTCTGGGCATTTACATCCACTGAATTATTGCTTAGGCTTGGCGCGAGGTGCCGCTAGTTTGGGCGTGAAGATTTTTCAGCATTCGCCTGTAAATGGCATGCAAAAAGGTGAGACAGCAATATTGCGTACAGAAACTGGCAGTGTAAAAGCTAAATTTGTGGTGTTAGCGGGTAATATATTTTTACCTGAAATATCACCAAAAATAGCGCCAGCGCTCACCAATCGCATTATGCCAGTCGGCACCTATATTATTGGCACGGAGCCGATAGCTGCGAATTTGGCCGCCAAACTCGTCCCAACAAATGCAGCCGTATGCGATACCTGCGTGGCGCTGGATTATTTTAGATTTTCAGCCGATAAACGGGTGATATTTGGCGGGCGCGTGAGTTATAGCACGCTGACACCACGTTATCTCACCAGCAAAATGCAAGCGCGCATGGTGGCGGCTTTCCCGCAATTAAAAGACACCAAAGTTGACTACACTTGGGGTTGTTTTGTCGATATCACTATGAATCGCGCGCCCGATTTTGGCCGTGTGGCACCCAACGTTTATTATTTGCAAGGTTTTTCTGGTCATGGCGTGGCGCTCACGGGCTTATCAGGCAAGTTGGTGGCCGAGGCTATTAGCGGACAAGCTGAGCGTTTGGATTTAATTTCGAAAATCAAGCATCACGATTTCCCGGGTGGAAAATTGTTGCGTACACCCGCGCTTG
>JANYGD010000189.1 GCA_025359405.1 Methylotenera sp.
ATTAAGTTTGCATTGATAAATCTCATTGCGTCTGCCTTTCCTTCAGTGTAGAACAAGTTTTTGTGGATTTTAAGTGTTAATAAGCGTAAAAATTGTAGAAAAACAGCCAATTTTGCCATCAGCGTGTAACTTTTTCTCATAAATACAGCGCCTATTACTGGGACCAAGTCATTGGACAAAAATTCAAATTTTATATATCACAGCCAAATTTTACTGTGTAAGTTAAAATTGTGAATCAATTTTATTATTTATAATAAATCAATTACTTACTTAACAATTACAAAGTAAATTTAAGTGCCTTATATCTAACGCATATCCGCCCTAATTTTGATGTGGATAAATTAAAGTTACTTATAATGAAATTAATATAAGTTATTGTTTATAATATATTTAATCTTATAATATTATCTATTGATTTAAATTTTTTCTTATATTCTTATATAGCGTGTTAACTTTTGTAGCATTAAAGTTTAAACTACCATTAAAGTTAAAGAGTAGTATGCTCGGCAGCCACGCTACGCGCACTGGAGTTGGGCGCAGTCGACTTTATTCCCAAGCCAAAAATTGACATCAAAAATAAACTTGAGGCATACGCGGCCGAAATTACCGAGAAAATTCGCATCGTCGCCCTTGCCAAAGTACACCCGCTTCATGGCTCTAGCTTAACCAAGCCCCTAGCAAAACCAGTAAAAATTCGGCCCGTAAAATCTGAAAAGCGAGTTAATGAAAAAGAAAAATTATTGGTCATCGGCGCCTCCACAGGCGGTACTGAGGCGATTAAAGAAATTCTTATGGGCATGCCCGCAGATAGCCTGCCGATACTCATTGTGCAGCACATGCCAGAAGGTTTTACCAAATCGTACGCAGCGCGGCTGGATAGCTTATGCCAGATTGCCGTCAACGAGGCCGTGCATGGCGAGCGCATCCACCCAGGCCGCGCCTACCTTGCGCCTGGCGGTTTTCACCTTAGCATTCTGCGCACCGGCTCAACTTATATTTGCCAGATTTCTGAAGACGACCCAGTGAATCACCACCGCCCTTCTGTGGATGTGCTGTTTAACTCAGTGGCTAAAATGGCGAAAAGTAATGCGATTGGCGTGATATTGACGGGTATGGGCAAAGATGGTGCGGCTGGATTGAAAGTGCTGCACGACTTAGGCTGCAAAACCTTTGCGCAAGATGAAAAAAGCTGCGTAGTGTTTGGCATGCCAAAAGAAGCCATTGCACGTGGCGCGGTGGACGAAATTGCGCCAATTGGCGAAATGGCGGATCGTATTTTAGACCATCTTGGCTACCAGCCAGAATAACGCATTATTTCACTTTCATTCCAGGCTGTGCACCGCTATCCGGGCTAAGTATAAACGGTCTGCCACTTTCATCACTAGCCGCTAACACCATGCCCTCACTCATGCCAAATTTCATTTTACGTGGTGCTAAATTCGCCACCATCACGGTTAAACGACCTATCAATATTGCAGGGTCGTAAGCAGATTTAATCCCCGCGAATACTTGTCGTGGTGCGGCTTCGCCAATATCCAGCGTGAGTTTAAGTAATTTTTCAGCCCCCTCCACATGTTCCGCATTGACGATTTTAGCAATGACCAGGTTGACTTTGGTAAAGTCGTCAATGCTGATATACGATGCCTCGGAAGCCGCTTCCTGTTTGGCTTGTGGAGCAGGTGTTTGAATGGCTTGCAGGCTTTCTTTGTTGGCTTCGACCATCGCTTCGATCTGTTTGTTATCTATTCTTGTAATAAGATGTTCGTATGAGTTAATTTTATGCCCTTCAGGCAACAATAGCGTACTTACAGCAGCAGCATCTAATTCTGGCCAAGATAATTTAGGCAGATTTAGTAGCTTCGCCACATCATCAACAACTCTCGGCAGCACTGGCTTAAGATAGATAGACAAGAGATAAAAGAAATTTATTGCCAAGCTACAAACCCTATGCAACTCGTCCAAACGAGAGCTATCCTTAGCAATATCCCATGGTTTTAACTCAGCAATTACTTTATTTGCTTGGTCTGCCAAATCCATTACATATCGTATGGCGCGTGAAAAATCACGCTCTTCATAACATTTCCAAATCGATAACGGCCTAAATGAAGTGAAATTATCATCGAATAGTCTTTGTAGCAGGGAATAATCCTTACCCTCTACCAGTTTCCCGTCAAAATGCTTATTTATAAACCCCGCCGTACGGCTGGCAATATTGATGTATTTACCTACCAAATCACTGTTCACGCGCGCGACAAAATCTTCCAAATTCAGGTCAATATCTTCCATCGTGCCATTGAGTTTGGCGGCGTAGTAATAGCGCAGATATTCGGGATTCTTCACATGCTCCAAGTAACTGCGTGCGGTGATAAACGTGCCGCGCGATTTGGACATTTTCTCACCATTCACCGTTAAAAAGCCGTGCGCGAAAATCTGCGTGGGCTTGCGGTAACCGCTATATTCAAGGGTCGCAGGCCAAAATAAAGCGTGGAAATAGAGAATATCTTTACCAATGAAATGATAAAGCTCAGTTTTACTGTCTTTCGACCAATATTCATCAAAATCTAAACCTTTGTCTGCACACAGCTTTTTAAAGCTTGCCATGTAGCCAATCGGCGCATCTAACCACACATAAAAATACTTGCCGGGTGCATCGGGGATTTCAAAACCAAAATACGGTGCATCGCGTGAGATGTCCCAATCGTTCAAACCATTTTCAAACCATTCACCCATTTTATTGGCGGCTTCACCTTGCAAAGTTGGCTTGCCTTTAATTGCTTCGCTACGCGTCCACTCTTTTAAAAAGTCTTCACATTCACTTAATTTAAAAAAGTAATGTTCTGTTTCCTTGCGCACAGGTGCCGCGCCAGAAACGGCAGAGTAAGCATTAATGAGTTCAGTTGGGCTATAAGTTGAACCACACACTTCACAGCTATCGCCATATTGATCTTTGGCATGGCATTTCGGGCATTCGCCTTTGATAAAGCGATCTGGTAAGAACATATTTTTAACGGGGTCGTAAAACTGTTCAATGGTTTTAGTGGCAATTTTGCCGTTGGCTTTTAATTTAAGGTAAATACTTTTTGAAAGCTCTTCATTTTCATCTGAATCAGTAGACCAAAAATTATCAAACTCAACTAAAAACTCTTTAAAATCAGCATTATGTTCTTTGTGCACATTAGCAATCAATTCTTTTGGCGTAATGCCTTCTTTCTCGGCGCGCAACATAATGGGCGTGCCGTGCGTGTCATCTGCACAGACATAATGCACGGTGTGACCCTGCATTTTTTGAAAGCGCACCCAAATATCGGTTTGGATATATTCCACCAAGTGCCCGAGATGAATGCTGCCATTAGCATAAGGCAGCGCTGAAGTAACTAAAATTTTACGTGACATGTATATTGCTTATGTTTATATTGAATTAGGCTATTTTAACAAAGACGCTGGCTTACACATAAGATAAAATAGTTTTTTATTGAGTAATTTAAGAAAACATCATGGCAATCACCGAAATACTTGTTCAAAGCACTTTAAAACTCTGCATAGATCCAAATACTGGGCGCGATTTCATCACAAGTAAATCGGCCAAAAACATTCAAATTACTGGCAATCATGTGAGTGTTGACATTGTATTAGGCTACCCCGCCAAAAGCGTGATGGCGGATGTGCAAGCGCTGGTGGTGAATCATCTTAAAGCACTTGAAGGCGTTGAAAATGTAAACGTGAATATTGGCAGCCGCATCGTTGCGCACAAAGCGCAGCAAGGCGTAACGCTATTGCCGAACGTGAAAAACATTATCGCAGTGGCCTCTGGCAAAGGTGGCGTGGGCAAATCGACCACTTCAGTCAATTTAGCTTTGGCTCTCTCGGCAGAAGGGGCAACCGTGGGCTTGCTAGACGCAGATATTTACGGCCCAAGCCAACCACAAATGCTGGGCATTAGCGGCCGCCCGGAGAGCCGTGATGGCAAAAGCATGGATCCTATGATGGCACACGGCATACAAGCCATGAGTATTGGATTTTTGGTAGATGTTGATACGCCTATGGTGTGGCGCGGCCCAATGGTGACAGGCGCGCTAGAGCAATTGCTGCGCGAAACGCGCTGGCAAGATTTGGATTATTTAATTATCGATTTACCGCCTGGCACAGGCGATATTCAGCTCACGCTCGCGCAAAAAATCCCTGTCACGGGCGCAATTATTGTGACCACGCCGCAAGATATCGCCCTGCTAGATGCTCGCAAAGGTTTAAAAATGTTCGAAAAAGTTGGCATCCCTATTTTAGGCGTTGTCGAGAACATGAGCACACATATTTGCAGTAATTGCGGACATGAAGAACACATATTCGGCACTGGCGGCGGCACGTTAATGAGCAAAGACTACAACGTCGATTTACTTGGCTCGCTCCCACTCGACATCAGCATCCGCGAACAAACCGACGGCGGAAACCCGACGGTAATTGCTCAACCTGATTCAAAAATAGCCAGCATTTATAAAGAGATAGCACGTAAAGCAGCGATTAAAATCGCCAATGCCAGCTTAGACCACAGCAGCAAGTTCCCGAATATTGTGATTCAAAATACGTAAGTATGACTCAACAAATAGGAGAAGCAGCCTCTGAATCTTGGCTAAAAAAACTAGGGCCTGGGTTAATCACTGGAGCCGCTGACGACGACCCAAGTGGAATTGCTACCTATTCCCAAGCTGGTGCACAATTTGGCTTCAACATGTTATGGACTGTGTTGTTCACTTATCCATTGATGGCAGGCATTCAAGTCATTAGCGCCGAAATTGGTCGAGTCACGGGCCATGGCCTTGCTACCAATATTCGCAAACACTACCCTGCATGGCTTTTGTACAGCATTGTTGGCCTCTTGTTAATCGCTAATATAATTAATATTGCTGCGGACGTTGCTGCCATGGGGGAAGCTTTAAAGTTATTAATTGGTGGTCAAGCGCATCTTTATGCTATTGGCTTCGGCGTCACGTCATTAATACTTCAAATACTTATTCCATATAGGCGCTACGTTCGTGTGTTGAAATGGTTGACGCTTGCTCTACTTGCCTACGTTGCCACCGCATTCGTGGTACACACGCCTTGGATGCTGGTACTGGCGGGAACGTTTTTACCGCATTTGACATGGAAATCACAATATATAACCACTGTTGTTGCAGTATTCGGCACCACGATTAGTCCTTACTTATTTTTCTGGCAAGCTTCGCAAGAGGTGGAAGAAATGCGAATTCATTCGCAAGAAAAACCTCTTATAATCGCCCCTGATCAAGCGCTAGTCAATTTTAGCCGAATTAAAATTGATACCTTTATTGGAATGGGCTTTTCTAATATAGTCGCATACTTCATCATATTAACGACAGCAGTAACACTTAACCTGCATGGCATAACGGATATTCAAACGTCCGCGCAAGCGGCAACAGCGCTACGACCTATTGCCGGCGAGTTTGCTTTTTTGCTGTTTAGTGCAGGAATTATTGGCACTGGCTTGCTTGCAGTTCCTGTATTAGCAGGGTCTGCCGCCTATGCCATGGCTGGCGCATTTAAATGGAAAAACAGCTTAGAACTAGAGCCTTTGGCTGCGAAACAGTTCTATAGCATCATCGCGATATCTACTTTAATCGGTGTAGCACTTTGCTTCACCCCAATAGATCCAATCAAAGCACTTTATTGGAGCGCAGTAATCAATGGAGTTATTTCTGTCCCAATTATGGTGCTAATGATGTTAATGGCAGTTCATCCAAAAATCATGGGAAAATTCATTATTAGATTTAAATTAAAGTTACTGGGCTGGGTAAGCACAGGGGTAATGGCGTTGGCAGTAATCACAATGTTTTGGGCGCTAAGTAAATAAACCCATCAAAACATCACCCATTTAGTCTAACACTACCTCGTAACAATACACATCCACGCCGTTTTTCGGCAAGATTAAAGTTGCTGGAATCGCTACCCCGCTGCGCCATTGGTCTACGGCCTGTTGTTTACCTACGCCCGTAACCAGGAAAATCACTTCTCGCGTATCGTTTAAGCGGTTTTGGCTAATGCTGATGCGTTCTGGTGGCGGTTTTGGAGAGTTAAATACAGGCACTGCATCTGCGCTGTTATCGACCGTATGGTTTGGGAAAAGTGACGCTGTATGGCCATCTTCACCCAAACCTAGCAGCACCATATCAAAAGTAGGCACACCCGCCAATGTTTCTGCATAAGCTTTTGCGCCCGCTATTGGCCCCAACTCAGCCGGAATATCATGAATTTGGTTTGCAGGAATGCCAACATAATGCAGCCAAACCTGCTCTACCATTAAGCTGTTTCGGTCCTCGTGCTCGCGTGGCAAACAGCGCTCGTCGCCGTGATAAATATGCCAGTTAGTCCAATCCATCGGCAAATCGCGCAACAATCTATAGATGGCGCGTGGCGTATTGCCGCCAGCCAGCACAATAGAAAACTGACCGCGCTGGGCAATGGCTTCATTCGCGCTTTTAACAATGGCATCACATACTTCGTGCCTTAACGCTTCAATGCTGCTGCAATGTTTGAAGTGAGTATTTTTTGGTTGCATGTTTAAATATTCTTATGAAAAAATTGGCTGTAATTGTGCTTTTTAACGCAAAGGTCATTGTGCGTAAACACCGCCATGCGATATTATATCGGGTTACGTAAAAGGATAGAAACATGCTGATTAAAGACGACGAAATAGTCAATATCGACACCCCCACTGGCGACATGCGTGCGCACATTTTTCGCCCACTTGCGCCGGGAAAATACCCTGGTGTTTTGATGTATTCAGAAATTTTTCAAATGACCGGGCCTATTCGTCGCACTGCTGCAATGCTTGCTGGACATGGTTTTATCGTCGCCTGCCCAGAAATTTATCACGAACTAGAACCTGCAGGTTCCGTCATCCCTTACGATGAAGAAGGTACCACGCGCGGCAATGCACACAAAATCACTAAAGAACTTTCTGGCTATGACAGCGATGCACGCGCTATGCTTGCGTATTTAAAATCACGTGAAGATTGCACTGGTCGCCTTGGCGTGATGGGTATTTGCGTGGGAGGACATTTAGCTTTCCGCGCCGCCATGAACCCAGGCGTATTAGCCGCCGTGTGTTTTTACGCCACCGATATTCACAAAAAAGCACTAGGACGGGGCAAAAACGACAACTCGCTGGAAAGAGCGGGCGAAATTAAGGGCGAGCTCTTACATATTTGGGGCAAACAAGACCCTCACGTACCGCTAGAGGGCCGCAACATGATTAAAGCGCGCCTAGACGAGCTTGGCACGCGTTATACTTGGCATGAATTTAATGGCCAACACGCGTTTATGCGCGACGAAGGTCATCGCTACGACCCAGCGTTAGCGCTGCAAAGCTGGCATTTATTGCTTGAGTTGTTTAACCGTCGCTTAGGTTGGGGTGACCTTGATATGATTACAGATGGTGCACCAGCAGAGAGTCGGCACTAGAGTTTCATCATTAAGGCTTGATTTCTTAGTAATTTTGGCACAAAAGTGACGCCCTGAAAACCTTATAGATATTGGCTTTCAAGGCATCATAAAAATAGCATAAAGGTAATAAATGACTCACAAAATAGATCCTTGCACACTAGTTTTATTTGGCGCTAGCGGCAACTTATCACGCGTAAAGCTCATACCGGGCTTGTTCCGCCTCGATTTGCTTGGCCGTTTGCCCGATACTATGAAAATTTTATCGGTCGGCCGCCAAGAAGTGGCGCCAGACGCATGGCACGCCGATATTAAAAGCATGCTAGATGCCAAATTTAAAAATGGAGTAGATGCAAAAGTATTCGAGCGCTTTATTGCGCGTAACTTTTACCACGCTAACGCACCCACCGACTCCAATGCTTTCAGAAAAATGAAAGCAACGTTATCAGATGAAAAAGTATTTCCACAAAACTTAGCCTTCTTTCTGTCAGTGCGGCCTACCGATTTCGCCCCTGTAGTAGATCAATTAGCCGCTGAAGGCTTAACGCAAGAAGACAAATACTGGCGTCGCGTGGTCATTGAAAAGCCATTTGGCACCGATTTACCCAGCGCGCAGGAACTGCAAAAATCGATTTCCAAACACTTAAAAGAAAGCCAAATTTACCGCATTGACCATTATTTGGGCAAATCTGCGCTGCAAAATATTATGCTGCAACGCTTTACCAATACGCTTTTAGAGCCGATTTGGAACAATCAATATATAGACCACGTGCAAATTACCAATACCGAGATGCTGGGCGTGGGTGATCGCACCAAGTTTTACGATAGCACGGGCGCGGTTAGAGACATGATTCAAAGCCACATTCTACAAATTTTAGCGCTAACCACGATGGAATTGCCAAAAGACTTAACGCCAAAGGGCGTGCGTGCCTCTAAAATAAAGGTATTAGAACAAATTCGTCCTATTCCTGTGAACGAATTAAGCAAACACGCCTTTCGTGCGCAATACGCTTCAGGCGTGGTAAATGGCGAAAAAGTGCCAGGTTATTTAGAAGAGTTAGAAGACAATTCCAGCGTGGTGGAAACCTACGCCGCCATGAAATTGTTTATTGATAACCCACGCTGGCAAGGTGTGCCGTTTTACATCCGCACCGCAAAACGCTTGCACGAGGCCGATACGCGCATTTGCATTCGTTTTAAAAAGGCACCACTGCAAGTCAATAGTCAGGATCAAAACTGGTTAATCATTGGTATTCAACCACGTGAATGTATCAAAATGGAAATTCAATCGAAAATCCCTGGTTTGGACATCAACACACGTACCATCCAGCTAGATGCGGCGAATCGCTTGCCAGAAGACGATACGGTTGACGCTTACGAGGCTTTGTTGCTTAACTTAATGCAGGGTGACAACTCAAATTACCTGCATATTTCCGAGGCTGAGGCTCAATGGCGTTTGGTTGACCCAGTGGTAAAAGCTTGGGCCGCCGACAAAAAACCTGTATATCAATACCCCGCCGGCAGCCGCGACCCAGAAGCATCAAAAGTGATTTTTGAGCATGAAGACCAATTTTGGCGCACCAGCATTGAATTAGGTGGCGATAAGCCATAAATAATTACAAATATTTCATCATTTATTGTTATGATGCGCATTAAATTACAAGCGGAGTTTTGCTCCGCTTTTTTATCTAATTTTTTACTTTAAAGTCAGCAAATTATGAGTATAAAATCCGACAAATGGATACGCCGCATGGCAGAGCAGCACGGCATGATAGAACCGTTTGAGCCGAATCAAGTAAAAACATCGCCAGATGGCCAACGCATGGTGTCATACGGCACGTCGAGCTACGGTTACGATATTCGCTGCAGCAAAGAATTTAAGCTGTTTACCAACATCAACAGCACCATTGTTGACCCAAAAAACTTTGATCCGAATTCATTTGTGGAAGTGAATGCCGATTTTTGCATCATTCCGCCGAATTCATTTGCGCTAGCGCGTACTGTTGAATACTTCCGCATTCCGCGCAATGTTTTGACTATTTGTTTGGGAAAATCCACCTATGCACGCTGCGGCATTATCGTGAACGTAACGCCATTTGAGCCAGAATGGGAAGGCTATGTCACACTTGAATTCAGCAACACAACACCGCTACCAGCCAAGATATACGCTAATGAAGGCTGCGCGCAAGTGCTGTTTTTTGAAGCCGATGATGATGACGTATGCGAAACCAGCTACAAAGACCGCGGCGGCAAGTATCAAGGCCAGGTTGGTGTGACTTTGCCAAAGATTTAATTAAGGAAATTCAATGAAGTTTCGCTTCCCTGTAGTCATTATTGATGAGGATTTCCGCTCTGAAAATTCCTCGGGTTTGGGCATACGCATGCTCGCCAAAGCCATTGAGGCCGAGGGATTTGAGGTGCTGGGCGTGACCAGTTATGGCGATTTAACTTCGTTCGCGCAACAGCAGAGCCGCGCCTCGGCGTTTATCTTATCAATCGACGATAATGAGTTTATAGAAGAAAACCAAGATACTTTGGATAACTTACGCAAGTTTGTGGATGAAATTCGTTACCGCAATGAAGAAATTCCCATTTTTTTGCATGGTGAAACGCGCACTTCGCGGCATATTCCTAACGAAATTTTGCGCGAGCTTAATGGCTTTATTCATATGTATGAAGATACGCCAGAATTCGTGGCACGCTATATTCTGCGCGAAGCACGTACTTATTTAGATAGCCTAGCGCCACCGTTTTTTAAAGCACTCACTGAATATGCAGCCGATGGTTCTTACTCTTGGCATTGCCCAGGCCACTCTGGCGGCGTGGCGTTTTTAAAATCGCCTGTTGGGCAAATGTTTCACCAGTTTTTTGGTGAGAACATGCTGCGTGCCGACGTTTGTAACGCAGTGGATGAACTCGGTCAATTGCTTGACCACACCGGACCTGTAGCAGCATCTGAGCGCAATGCGGCGCGTATTTACAACTGCGATCATTTGTACTTTGTGACTAACGGTACGTCAACTTCCAATAAAATGGTGTGGAACAGCACCGTCGCGCCGGGTGACGTGGTGGTGGTTGACCGCAACTGTCACAAATCTATATTGCATGCGATTATTATGACGGGCGCAATCCCTGTGTTTTTGATGCCAACGCGCAATCATTTTGGCATTATCGGGCCGATTCCTAAAAGTGAATTTGAGTGGAAAAAAATTCAAAAAAAAATCGATCGCAACCCGTTTATCACCGATAAAAAAGCCAAACCGCGTGTGCTGACGATTACACAATCTACTTACGATGGGGTGCTGTATAACGTAGAGGAAATTAAAGA
>JANYGD010000091.1 GCA_025359405.1 Methylotenera sp.
AATTTTTTCCACAACTTGCCAAGTAATCGGCTCGATGTAAGTTGCATCGGCCATCTCAGGGTCGGTCATGATAGTGGCAGGATTAGAGTTCACCAAAATAACGCGATAACCTTCTTCGCGCAAAGCTTTACAGGCTTGTGCACCAGAGTAATCGAATTCGCAGGCTTGGCCGATTACAATTGGACCTGCGCCGATAATCAAGATGGATTTTATATCGGTACGCTTAGCCATTATGCTGCTTTCCTGTTCTGCATAAACGTTATAAATTGATCAAACAAATAACTCATTTCGTGCGGCCCCGGGCTAGCTTCAGGATGGCCTTGAAAGCTAAACGCAGGTTTGTCGGTACGCGCAATGCCTTGCAAACTGCCATCAAATAAGGAAACGTGTGTGATTTTGATGTTTTTGGGCAAGGTATTTGGATCGGCCGCAAAGCCATGATTTTGACTGGTGATGTACACGCGCTTAGTAGCCACATCTTGCACAGGGTGATTGGCGCCGTGATGGCCGAATTTCATTTTCATGGTTTTAGCACCACTCGCCAGTGCAAGCAATTGATGCCCTAAGCAAATGCCAAAGGTGGGGATGCCCGTTTCCACCAGCGTTTTAATCGCGCTAATAGCGTAATCGCAAGGCTCTGGGTCGCCCGGGCCGTTAGATAAAAAGATACCGTCAGGCTTGTATTTTAACGCTTCTTCGGCTGTCGCTTGCGCGGGCAACACAGTCACTTTGCAGCCTAGTGAAACTAGCATGCGCAGAATATTGCGTTTAACGCCGTAATCAAATGCAACCACATGAAATTTTGCATTTGGCGCTACAGTATAACCTTTGCCTAGTGCCCATTCGCCTTCACTAAATTCATAAGCTTTTTTACAACTCACGACTTTGGCTAAATCCATCCCAGCCAAACCAGGAAAGGTTTTTGCGATCTGTAGCGCTTTGGCTTCATCTACACTTCCAGCCATAGTACAGCCGGCTTGTGCGCCTTTTTCGCGTAAAATTCGCGTGAGCTTACGTGTGTCGATATCGGCAATCGCGACGATATTATTCGCTGTTAAATACTGTGAAAGCGTTTGTGAGCTGCGGAAATTGGATTCTAAAAGCGGTAAGTCACGAATAATTAAGCCTGCTGCATACACCTTGCCTGATTCAACATCCTCGGCGTTCGTGCCTGTGTTGCCAATGTGCGGGTAAGTGAGCGTGACGATTTGTTCGGTGTAAGATGGATCAGTGAGAATTTCTTGGTAGCCGGTCATAGCAGTGTTAAATACCACCTCACCAACCGTGTGGCCTGAAGCGCCGATTGAGATGCCATGAAAAACAGTTCCATCTGCTAATACTAAAACGGCTGGAATTGTTTTTGACACCTTAAAGCTCCTATGTTTATCGCGACGCGCTATCTATTGACTTGTCGAATCGTAGATACGCAAAACGGGAGGAGCTTTTTGGACTCTTCCCGTTTCAGAATTGACGAATTATAGCGGAAACCGACTTACATTTCAAGCGCGCCATCTGCTGATTATGCAGAATTAAACCGTACACAAGCTTTGAAATTGGCATTACATTTTATTACTCAGGTTGATAAATTACATAACAATTACGCCCCAAGCGCTTGGCTGCATACATGGCATCATCTGCAAATTTAATGAGTTTGCCAGGGCTGTCGTCGTGTTCTGGATAAAGCGCAATTCCAATACTTACCCCCAAATGCATCGTCTGTTCTGCAATATAAAACGGTTTTGCCAATTCAGTGATTATTTTTTCAGCAGTTATAGTGAGCTGCCTTCTATCTTTAAGCTTAGGCAACAACACTATAAACTCATCGCCGCCTATACGCGCCACCGTATCTTCTGCGCGCAGCAATGTAGTAAGTCGCTCACCCACATTTTTAAGTAATTGGTCGCCAACATGATGTCCGTGCGTATCGTTCACCACTTTAAAATAATCCAAATCTAGAAATAACACAGCCACAATTCGCTGTGCGCGCTTAGCCTCCTTTAGCGCCTGCGCCATCCTATCTTCCAGCAAACGTCTGTTGGGCAAGCCAGTTAGCGCGTCATTATTAGCTAACTCAGAGAGCTCAGAGGTCGAGCTAAACAATTGCGCAAGTAATTTTTCTCTCATTCTATTTTGGTAGATAAACCAAAGCAAAATACCAGAAAAAATCAAAGTGGATAACATGGGCGCTATAGCCCTAAGGAATATGCGTTTATTCCAATTGGTTGCGGCCACGTCTATACCCATCATGACAAAATTAGAAGTGTTAACAGTTATACTGATAGGCACGAATACAGTCACCCAAGTACCCCAATGGTCTGTGCTTAGATCTTCCACCAAGGCCTTTCTATCGTGCAAAGCCTGCCTATCCACATTGGTCGCTTCCTCGTAAATATCTCTTAAATGTGAGATTTCTGAGGGCGGCTGTGGGCTAGCATCTAGCAAAAATCTTATGTTAGGCATAACGGGTTGTTTGTCTTGATACATCAGGTAGATAAAGTGACAGTCTTTATTGGCCTTACATGCACTGTTTAATTGCACCCCAAGTTCAGCCAAATCAGATTCTTTAAGTTGGGCTGGATTGGTATTTAAAGTGGTCGCATACGGCCGCCAATCAATAGATTTCTCTACTGTATGGGCGTAGGTAATTAAATTATCGCGCATTTCCGCATCTTGCGTTTTGGCCACATAATACGTAAGCAGTGCGCCAATCAGTAGCGTGAGGAAAAACAAAATCCAATACCAATGTTTGGCTTGATCTTGAATATGTCTAAATTTGATAAGATTGAGCATAATAAGGTGGTTGAAGCTAATTTACCGCCAAAATCCGCATTAGAAAATATATCTTACTTAAGTCCCAACACATCACGCATATCAAATAGACCCATTTTTTTATTGCTCAAAAATTTGGCTGCCCGTAATGCGCCTAACGCAAAAGTTGCGCGGCTACTGGCTTTGTGCGTCAGTTCAATACGCTCGCCGATGCCTGCGAATAACACCGTGTGATCGCCTACCACGTCACCACCACGCACAGTGGCAAAGCCAATCGTGCTTGGATCGCGTTCGCCAGTGACACCTTCGCGTCCATAAACAGCGCATTTATCCAAATCACGCCCTAGCGCGCCAGCGGCTGCCTCACCAAGCCTTAATGCTGTGCCTGAGGGCGCATCTACTTTATGACGATGATGCGCTTCTATAATCTCAATGTCATAACCTTCATTCAACACTTTGGCGGCAGATTGCACTAAGTTAATCAGCAAGGTCACACCCACGCTCATATTGGGCGCAAACACAATGGCGATTTCTTTAGCAGCGGCTTCAATTTTTGCTTTTTGTTCAACCGTAAAGCCAGTGGTGCCAATCACGTATTTAATGCCCGCTTTTTTGCACGCTTCAAGATACTGCAAACTTGCCTCTGGCCGCGTGAAATCTATCAGCACATCTGCACCTTTTAGCGCAGCAGCAACATCACTGCTAATTTTTACACCCGTTTTTTTGCCAAATAACGTGCCTGCATCATGGCCTATTTGTGGACTATCGGCACGGTCTATGGCCGCGTGCAATTGCAAACCAGCATCTGCCAACACGCCTTCTAGCAAGGCATGCCCCATGCGTCCAGTGGCGCCCGCAATCACAATTTTAGTTTTCATATTTGCTTATATATTTAATGTTATTAAAAAATCAGAGCCCAATTTTTTAGTTACTGCATAACATCGCTTCGCGAGTTAGCATTCTCTGAAAAATTAAAAACCAATTTTTTCTAACATGCGATTAAAAAAACTTGGCTCAGTTTCGTCCGGCAAAGGCGCTGGATCCATTTTTTTGGGCTTAGCCTTATTATCTTTCACTGGTGCCGCAGCGGCATCAGGCGCTGTTTCAATATTGCTACTATCTAAATTTTTATCTAATCTAAAAATAAGCTGATCATCTTGTTTTACTGGCGCTGGCGGTACAATTTTTTCTGGCACAGCTGGTACTGGCGGAGGCGCCGCTGGTATGACAACTGTAGCTTCAGGTGCCTCGATAGCTGGTGCCTGAACAACAGGCGGTTCTACCTTTAACGGCTCTATTACCGCTGGCTCAACCTTTGTTGGCTCTTCTATTATCGGCGCAACTGCTGGTACTTCTGCTTTGGGCACCTCTGCCGCTGGCAAATCACTTGGCGGTGCAACCTCAGCAGGTAAATCTGGTGTCGGCTCAACAACATCCGCCGCTGGCGCTTCTGGAGCGGCTGCTTTAGGTGCTTCAATTTTGGGCACTACTGCTGGAACAACTTTTTTCTCGTCTTTTTCCCAGAATTTTAGTCTGTCCAGAATTCCCTTTTCTTTGGGTTTTGGTTCTATTGATTTTGGTAGCGTCACAGCCCCTGCTTCTTCCCCAGTAGCCGCGCCTGCTGTACCTTGTGGCACCACATCGCCACGCACTTTGCTTAGCAAATCTTTATCAAAATCTAAAATCACGCGGCGCTGCTCAATAATTTTGCCGGCTCGACGCATTTGGTAAAAATAATCCCAACGATCTTTATGAAAGCTATCCACAATCAGCGGCGTGCCCATAATAAACTTTACTTGCGATTTGGTCATGCCCGGGCGCAATTGCAACAACATTTTAGAAGTCACCACGTTACCTTGCTGAATATCCATTTTAAATGGCTTAATCATAGGCACACTGGCGCCGCAGCCCGTAAGTAGCGCGCTACAAACGATGAATAACGTAAATAACAATTTTAAAAAATTAAGCATGATTTTTGGACGAATGACAGAATACTGAATTGACGTTAATATACCACGATGGGTTCAAGCCTAAAACCATAAATGTCAATTGTGAGCATATTATGATGCATGATCAAAAAGATTTAAAGAATGCTGGTCTAAAAGCTACGCTGCCAAGATTAAAGATTCTGGAGCTGTTTGAGAATAGCAAAGAGCGTCATTTATCTGCTGAAGACGTATATAAAATATTAATCACCACGGGCGAAGATGTTGGCTTAGCCACTGTATATCGGGTTTTAACGCAGTTTGAGCAGGCAGGGCTATTGTTACGCCACCATTTTGAAAGCGGCAAAGCGGTGTTCGAGCTCAACGAAGGCAGCCACCACGACCATATTGTGTGTTTACAGTGCGGCCATGTGGAAGAGTTTTGCGATGAGGAAATCGAAAAATTGCAGCACAAAGCCGCTAACGAGCGCGGTTTTAATATTCACGAGCATTCATTGTATATTTATGCCGATTGCACCAAAAAACCATGTCCACACAAAAGCTAAGCATTTGAATAAAAATATTATTTTGATGAGCACCACATGTTAAAAAAATATTCTTCACTATTCATTACGGTATTCATCAGCTTCACCATCACCGCTTGCGGCACAAACCCAGTTACCCATAAAAAAGAATTTCAATTTGTTTCAGAAGCGCAAGAAATTAGCATAGGTAAACAAAATTACTCGCCTGCGCGCCAATCACAAGGCGGCGATTACATTATCGACCCCGAACTCACCGCGTACGTGCAAAGCGTGGGTAACCGCTTGGCAAAAGTGTCTGACCGCCCTGAATTACCCTACGAATTTGTCGTGCTGAACGACTCCATTCCCAACGCTTGGGCGATGCCGGGCGGTAAAATCGCGTTTAATCGTGGGCTTTTATATGAATTGAATAGCGAAGCAGAGTTGGCGGCAGTGCTAGGCCACGAAATCACCCACGCTGCAGCGCGGCACGGCGCAAAAAGCATGGAGCGCGGCATATTTATGCAAGGCGCGCTGATTGCCATTGGTTTATCCACACAAAATAGCAATTATGCCAATTTGATTGTAGGAGGCTCTCAGCTTGGCGCACAGCTAGCTACCAGCAAATACGGGCGCGATGCGGAAAGTGAAGCCGACCACTACGGCATGGATTACATGAAAAAAGCGGGCTACGACCCCACTGCCGCAGTGACTTTGCAAGAAACCTTTGTGCGCTTAAGCCAAGGTAAACAAAGCAACTTTATCGAAGGTTTATTTGCCTCGCACCCACCGTCACAAGAACGTGTAGACGCCAACAAAGCATCACTTACCCGCTTGGGCGCAGGCGGCGATTGGGGCAAAGAAATTTATGCAGAAAAAGTAGCCAAACTTAAAGCTACGCAACCTGCTTACAAAGCCTATGACGACGGTGTAAAAGCACTCGCTAAAAATGATGCCGCAACCGCCACCAAGCTTGCTAAACAAGCCATCGCAGGCGAACCACGTGAGGCGCGCTTTCAAGAACTGTTAGGTGACATTGCCATGCAGCAAAAGAAACCGCAAGATGCGCTGCCTTTTTATGCCAAAGCCATTCAATTGCAGCCCGATTACTTTAAACCGCATATTCAAACTGGCATTGCGCTATTTGACCTTGGCCGCAAAGCCGAGGCTGAGCCTTATTTAAAACGCGCTAATGAGCTGCTGCCCACCGCGCCAGGCCACGCACTGCTTGGGCAGATTGCTGAAGAACGCGGCGAAACCGATATTGCGCTGCAACATTACCAAATAGCGGCGGAATCTAACTCTGAAATCGGCAAAGAGGCCACAGAACACGCGGTGCGCCTTGATTTACCACGCAACCCCGCTAAATACATACAATCTGGCGCGATTGTTGACGGCGCTGGCAATGTGTTTGCGGCCGTGCAAAATGCCACCAGCTTGCCAATTGGCCGCGTGCAAGTACATGTGGTGAAATACGACGGTCAAACCGGCCGGCCGATTGGCCAAAGCCAGCCGATGATAATTAACGGCGTACAACCCGGAAAACGTAACCAAATCGCCATTGGCGAGCAAATCAAAACCCCGCAAGAGGCAAGGCTGTATAAGGTGGTGGTGGAAGCAGCGGAGCTGGCGAAATAATTGGCAATTTAGAATAAGCCGTAAAAGACGTATTCGCCAAAGTTTTTAGGATATACTAAATCTAATTAACCAGGTGAAATTATTAAAAATAGTGTGCATTTTATCAACCAAAAAAGCACCTTTGACGGAAAGCTTTCCGTCAATTAGGATGCCTATTTTACGTTAAGCTTCAATCCACACTATGTTCAAATTCCTAAGGCTCAGACTGAATGCTGCAAAGCGCCTTGGCGCATTCAAGCAAGCTATGAAATCAGGCATGTCCCAAGAGCAAGCGCGTAAAGCCTCAGATCAACTCTACCCGCCAACCGCTGAGGACTTAGAGTTTGAGGCTGCGCTCCGAAATGGCTCAGCAAAACCCTTGCCTCTTGCTAGTGCTGTAGCACTTCTATATCCGGTTGCAGCTACCATATATGCCCTAACAACCCCGGCAGGAAAAGTTGCGGCACTCGGCTATGGGGTTACTAATCTCGGCTATTTGCTCTTTGTGGCAGGGGTTGTTCGTGGCAGCTTTCTGGCATTTGGTTTTCGCACGCGCCCCCGTGTCTTCGTAGCTGGAGTTGTTTGCTTCATTATCGGCGTGGTTCTTTCCAATGTCGGCGCCTAACCTCTCGCTCAAGCGGGACCATCTTCCGGCGTGCCGCCTCCAGCCGGCCCCTTACCTCCAACGTTAGGTAGCAGATGAATTACGGTTGTGGTTGGGTAGTGATCGAGCAGTACTTTCACACGGGGGAGCGACGGCTCATCTCTATTCTTCCGCCCAAGAGAACCAAGAGCGACGTGGCGCGTTATGTTGGTCAAGCCTACATAGATAGACATGCCTCAGTCAAAGAGAAACTCTCCTACAAAAAAAGAAGAAAACTTCCTGCATACGAAGTATCCCAAAACGCCTTTGACACAGTTATGCACTGCGGGCACGAGCCTTTTTTTGTGTGCTTCTACTCTCAAAAAATCACACTTAGGACTGATCTCATTGAGTTCCAATACAAAGCTTGTATAAACCACGATGACCCTATGGCGCCTCAATACGAGTTGTGTACCCAATCATTAAAGGTGGAGCTTTGAGCCTGCTACCTAACCTTTCAGCCCGCGTAGGTTGGGCTGAAGCATGAAGCCCAACGTTTACCGCGATTGTTGGGTCTCACTACGCTCTACACCAACCTACAAAATCAAAATCCCAACATCTCTTTTGCATGGTTGCGCGTGGCTTCTGTCACCACCAAACCGCCAGACATGCGGGCGATTTCCTCAATGCGCTGCGCATCGTTCAGGCGTTGAATATGGCTTAATGTAGTGCCATTAGCTTGCGTTTTGCTCACTTGCAAGTGCTGCGCCGCCTGCGCGGCCACTTGCGCAAGATGCGTAATCACTAAAACCTGATGGTTACTACCAAGTTGCTTGAGCAGCTTGCCGACAACTTCTGCCACGCCGCCGCCAATGCCAACATCGACTTCGTCGAAAATCATGCATGACACAGCACCTTGAGAAGCCGTAGTCACGTGCAGAGCGAGGCTGATGCGCGACAACTCGCCGCCGGACGCGACTTTGTTCAACTGTCTAGGCTCAACGCCCGCGTGCCCGGCAACTAAAAATTCCACTTGTTCCAGGCCGTTTGCGGATTTCTCGCAAGGGGTTAAAGCCACTTGAAACTGACCGCCACTTAAAGACAAACGCTGCATTTCGGCGCTAATTTTTTGGCTTAAACTTTTCGCCGCTTGCTGACGTTTGGCGCTGAGTTGTTTGGCACAGGCTTGATAAGTTTCCAGCGCTTCAGCTTCTAACTCGGCATAGCCGCTATCGTCCGTCAGGTTTTCTAACTCGGTCATGCGAGTTTGGCAAGCGCTTAATAAATCGGGCAATTCTTCAGGTTTGCTGCGATATTTTCGCGCTGTATTGTGCACCGCTTGAATACGTGCCTCCACCTCTGCAAGCCTTTCTGGGTCTAGCTCGGCGCGTTGTAGATAGCGATTCAACGTGCGACTGGCTTCCTCAAGCTGAATCAGGGCAGAATCCACACCATCGGCGGCTTCTTTAAGTTGCGCATCAAACTCTACTAAGTTTATAAGCTTGTTTTGTACTTGCGCAAGCATACTTTCAGCTGCTGGCTCATTTTCGCTTAACAGCGCAATACAAGCTTCCAAGCCGCTCAGCAAGGCCGCGCCATTGCTCAAGCGGTGGTGCTCTTGCTGTATTTCTTGCCATTCTTCAGCCACAAAATTGAGATGCTTTAATTCGCGTGTTTTATCACGCAATTCGGCCAGCTCATCGGTATACGCGGCGACGTTTTTTTCGGCGCTTAAACGTTGTTCATGCACCTGATACCAAATTAAATAGCTGGCTGCAACTTGCGCAGATAAATCGTAGCTCCCAGCAAATTCATCTAAAATTTGGCGTTGCGTAGCGGTTTTAAGCAAAGAATGATGGACGTTTTGGCTATAAATATCCACCAAAAATTCACCTAGCACTTTAAGCTGGCCAATGGTTACGGCGACGCCATTAATAAAGCCACGGCTGCGACCATCGCTATAAATAACACGCCTGAGAACAAGTATTGGTGCGGATTCCAGCGCATTATTTTCCAACCATACTTTTGCTGATTCGTTAGTTAAAAACGTCGCGCTGATGTCGGCTTTGTCGCAGCCGACACGAATCACGTCACCATCATTGCGCTCGCCAAGCGCTAACGAAAGCGCATCGATAAGAATAGATTTTCCCGCGCCAGTTTCACCGGTGAGCGTAGTAAAGCCGCGCTCAAATTCTAAATCGAGCGCTTCGACAATAATAAAATCGCGGATGGAGAGACTTTGCAACATATTTTCGAAAACGAATTAAATCTTTAAAAAGTGAATATTCATTGCAACAATTCGCTAGCGTAAGGCGACAAGGCACAGACAGCACGCATTGTGCGGCAAGACGCAGTTAACACAGCGATAGCGGATTGTTGCATTGAAGATTTAGCCCCAGTTGAGTTTATTGCGTAACATCTCAAAATAGCAATATTCACTTGGATGCAGCAAGGTAATGCTTTGTGCGGCTCGCTGCACCACAATTTTGTCACCCAGCTCTAACGCCAGCTGAAACTGACCATCATAGCTAATCTGTGCGTCATCCAATTGCACTAAACTAATCTCAATTTTGCTGTTGCTGCTAACAGCAATCGGCCTGTTACTCAAAGTGTGCGGGCTAATTGGCACCAGCGTAATTGCCTCTAAATCAGGATGCAAAATCGGCCCGCCTGCAGAGAGTGAATAGGCGGTTGTGCCTGTAGGTGTGCTTAAAATAAGGCCATCGGAGCGTTGTTTATGCACAAATTTGCCGTCAATTTCAACCTCTAATTCAATTAAGCGCAAACCACTTTTGATCACAATATCATTTAACGCAACACCTTGATGAATAAGCTTGCCGCCGCGATAGGCACTGGCTACCAGTAACATGCGAGATTCTGTTTGATACTCGCCTGCCAGGATTCTATCAATCTGCACCAGCATATCTTCTGCACGCAAATCGGTTAAAAAGCCAAAACGTCCGCGATTAATACCCACCAAGGGAATGCTAGAATCCATGAGAGTTCTGGCCACGCTCAACATGGTGCCATCGCCACCCATCACAATCGCCAAATCCACTTCAGTGCCGATTTTCTCTAAGCTTGCAGTCTTAAAACCTGTCAGTTCAGCATGTTTTGCGGTATTTCGCTCTACCCAGACCTCGATATTTTTAGCGCTCAAATAACGCGCCAAATCGGCCAAATCGGTTTGCATTTGCTGCAAAGCAGTTTTGTTTAAGTATTTGCCAATAATGGCGATGGATTTAAAAGCAGTTTGCATGGCAGAATTAAATCACAGATGCGAGCCACTGCAAAGCAATTGCCACTGTTACTGGCCAAGTAATTCAGGCAAAATAGTCAGCACATGGATAAGCGCGCGCAAATCTTGCTCAAAACCTTGGTTGAACATTACATTAGTGATGGTCAGCCCATTGGCTCGCGCACGTTGTTGCAGCATTCTGGCTTAGATGTCAGCCCCGCCACTATTCGCAATGTGATGAGCGATTTGGAGCATTTAGGCTTTATCGCCAGCCCGCACACATCGGCTGGACGCGTGCCCACGCAAAAGGGCTATCGTTTGTTTGTAGATACGCTACTCACGGTGCAGCCACTAGATACTCGGGCAGTAAACCAGCTTAAAAGCGGTTTAAGCTCACCCAACCAAAATGAGTTGATTAACAGCGCGGCTGATATGCTGTCGCAGCTCACACAATTTGCGGGTTTAGTGATGATTCCAAAACGCAAGGCCTTATCTTTCAAACACTTGGAATTTTTACCTTTAACCGACAAGCGCATTTTGGTGATTATTGTCACCAGCGACAGCAACGTGCAAAACCGTATTATCATGACTGAAAAGCCTTATTCAGCGGGCGAGCTGACGCAGGCCAGTAATTATTTTAACGCCAATTTCGTAGGCTTTACGTTCGAAGAAGTGCAACAAAAGCTGCATATTGAACTCCAACAAATGCAAACTGATATGAATAAGCTCATGACAGCCGCCCTGCAAGCAAGCACCAGCACAGCTGACAGCGATGGTGTTATTATTGCTGGTGAACGAAATTTACTACAGGTGGATGAACTCTCTACCAACGTCGCCAGTTTGCGTAAACTGTTCGAGATTTTTGAGCGCCGCGCGAGCTTAATGCAACTGCTCGACAACAGCCAACGCGCGGAAGGCATACAAATATTCATCGGCGGCGAAAGTGGCTATTTGCCACTAGACGAATGCAGCATGGTCACCGCGCCGTACGAGGCAGACGGCCAGGTGGTCGGCACGCTCGGCGTCATCGGGCCAACAAGAATGGCTTATGAGCGCGTGATACCAATTGTGGATGTGACGGCTAAACTTTTATCTAACGCATTATCAAATAGTTAAACTAACCAAATAGAAAAAACATGGCTTATTACAACCTAGAACCAAAATACGAACACGGCGATCTGCTGAAAGTGGGCATTTTGCTGGCCAATTTAGGCACGCCAGATGCGCCGACTGGTGCGGCTTTGCGGCCATATCTAAAACAATTTTTAAGCGACACACGTGTGGTAGAAATTCCACGTGCGATTTGGTGGTTTATTTTAAACGGCATTATTTTGGCTATCCGCCCAAAAAAATCGGCTGAAAAATATGCCACTATATGGTCGCCAGAAGGCTCGCCGTTATTGGTGCATGCGCAAAAGCAAACACAATTATTACGCGGCTTTTTGGCGCAAAAAATAAAATCACCGTTTGTGGTGGAACTCGGCATGAGCTACGGCAACCCGAGCATGCAATCTGCAATCGACAAACTAAAAGCGCAACATTGCGACCGCATTTTGGTGTTTCCACTGTATCCGCAATACGCATCTAGCAGCACTGGAAGTGCTTTAGATGCGGTGTTCCGCGTGCTACTGAAAACCCGCAACCAGCCTGCGCTGCGCAGCATTCGCAACTATCACGATCACCCCGCTTATATTGCGGCGCTTGCAGAAAGTGTACAAAAACATTGGCAAATTAACGGCGGCAAACCGAGCAAACTCGTCATGAGTTTTCATGGTGTGCCGAAAGTGCATTTAACCAACGGGGACCCTTACCACTGCCAATGCCACAAAACTGGTCGCTTGTTAGCCGAGGCTTTAGGCTTAAATAAGGATGAATACTTGGTCGCGTTTCAATCGCGTTTTGGCAAGCAAGAATGGCTTAAACCTTACCTCGCAGGCACGCTAGAAGAACTCGGCAAAGCCAAAACCAAGCGCATCGACGTCATCTGCCCAGGCTTTAGCAGCGATTGCTTAGAAACACTGGAAGAAATCGCCATGGAAGGTAAACACATCTTTCAAAGCAATGGCGGCGGCGAATATCACTATATTCCTGCGCTGAATGAAAATGAGGCTTGGATACACGCCATGACCGAGATTGCGCTGGAAAATCTGCAAGGCTGGGTTGCGCCAGAGTGGGATGCAACTAGCGCCAAGAAGGACGCGGAATTGACTAAACTTAGGGCGCAGGCTTTGGGTGCTAAACAATAAGCGCTATAATTCACGTCATAAATAAAACTGAGCGTTAAATTCTTTTTTTAAGATGAAGCGCAAGGAGCCGCGGAGCGAATGAAGAAGACATATGTTTTGTATAGGCGAGAAATGAGCGAGCACGCGACACCGCGATTCGCTCAAAGAATGGATTTATGATTGTTATTACTGGCGGTGCGGGCATGATTGGCAGTATGATTGCTTGGCACTTAAATACCAAACTTGGTCGCGATGATTTATTGATTGTCGACCATATTGCCCACGAAGAGCAATGGCAAAACCTCGCGCACCGCAAATATGCACAATATCTAGACAAAGATCAATTACTTGATTGGCTAGAGAATCGCACCGATATTGATGCGGTGATTCATATGGGTGCGATTAGCGCAACCACAGAGCGCGATTTTAACAAGCTGGTTGAAGCGAATATTCATTACAGCCAAAATTTATGGAATTGGTGCGCACAAAATAAAGTACCGTTTCTGTACGCCAGCTCCGCCGCCACTTATGGCGATGGTATCGCGGGCTATGATGATGCTAGTGTAGAAAAATTACGCCCGCTCAATGGCTATGGTTATTCGAAACACTTTTTCGACCAATGGGCGTTGCGCCAATTGCCAGAAAATTCACCCCCAAGCTGGGCCGGATTTAAGTTTTTCAATGTGTACGGCCCCAATGAATACCATAAAGAACGCATGGCGAGCGTGGCTTTTCACACCTTTAATCAATTTAGCCAAACGGGAACCATGAAGCTGTTTAAAGGCACTAAAGCAGGTGTAGCAGATGGCATGCAAATGCGCGATTTTGTGTATGTAAAAGATTGTGCAAATATAGTCGCACATTTTTTTAGTGCGGCTTTAAACAAAAAACCTGCGTCAAATGGTATCTATAATATCGGCACTGGCAAAGCACGTAGCTTTAAAGATTTGAG
>JANYGD010000094.1 GCA_025359405.1 Methylotenera sp.
TCCAACAATGCCAATGGGTTGATTAATGCTGATTTGTTCGAGTATAGATAAATGCAAACTCATGTGCAAAAACGGGTTGGTTTCGCCAAATTCGGGGAAGTATTCTTGCTGTTTGTATTGCTCTGGTGAGTTTAATATAGCGTGATATTCTGGATGCATATTGATTACGCCTAAGCCCATTTTTTCTATATCTGATAGCGATTGTGACGCTCTAAATTTCGCCCAGGTGCCAAAAAAGAACTCGCGTACTTCGTCGCGAGAAGGATTAAACAAGCTCATAAATAGGTTACTTTGCTTTTGGCAAATAAACCTAAGACGGCGGAATATTGTAATAACTCGTTAACGCCGTTGATAGGCGCGATTTCGCCATTGCCATAAAAACCAATAATGGGTAAGTTTGGGAAAAGTGTTTTGATGAGCGCCAAATCTTGATCGGTGCCATTGTAAAAATATGGACCGCGTCCTAAACAAGAAAATAGCAGCGCAAACGCGGGGTCCGACTCTAATTGCTGCTTGAGTTCGCTGGCAGTTTTCACAATATCCACTTGTGCGGCATCCACATCGCGAATCGCCCAACTCAACCAATCGCCCGCTTCTAGCGCTTTTGTCAGTGTAACCGAAGCATCGTCAGCATTTTCGATGATGATAGATGCAACGCTATACTCGCCGCGCTCGAGCTGGCTGGCTTTGCTGGCGTACACTGCCATCAGTTGATGATAGGGTGGAACATCGGTGGTTTTTGCGTACTTTTGCCATGCAGATGTGAGCGTATTGAGTGCTGGCATATTGGCGATTGCGCGCAAATCGTTGCCCTGGCTTGCGGTAATTCTGCGTGGGCTAGAAATAAGCTTGATTCCGTGCGATGCAGCCACCGCCATCGTGGTATTGTTTAAAGCCACTTCACAATAACCTTGCGTGGTACCTTTGCCATTCTGCCACACCGAAAATGGGCCGTGCCCAATCGCATCACCAGAAACGCCGCCAAATCTGAGCGTGGATTGATTTGGCCTGGATTGATTCAACCAAGTTGTATTGATGGCATTGGGCGCCGTTAAAGTAAGCAATAAATCACCATTATTTTCATCTGCTTTCGGATGACTAAAATTTAAGTCCGAAAACACCATCGCAGCGGCGGCAGGACTGTCGATGACCCAGTCTTCTTCAGTAAAAATGCCGGTGGCGGAGCAGCCAATAATTTGCGTGCAGCTGGCGGCTTTGGCAGCGGCTTTAATCGCGGATTGCGGATCAGCAGCGAATTCCGAGGTCAAAAATAGCAATACACTGCTAGGCGCATGGATATTAGCCTTTGCCATGGCAGATTCAACAGCCTGTGCTGCCAATTCTGGCATGGGTGTTGCGCCGATGGCCAATCCCGTCGCGACTTTCATGAGATGCTCGCCATATCTTGGCCTGCCATCAGGTGAGTCTTTGGAATGGTTTTATCTTTAAACTCGCATAAATCCACAATACAACATTCGCCGCACTTAGGCGCGCGCGCGGTGCAGGTGTAGCGGCCATGCAAAATTAACAAATGATGCGCATCGTGCAAAAACTCTTTGGGAATTGTCTTCAAATACTTCTGCTCGACTTGTAGCACGTTTTTGCCTGTGGCAAGTTTGGTGCGATTGCCCAGTCGAAACAAATGCGTATCAACGGCTATTGTTGGCTCACCAAATGCGGTGTTTAAAATTACATTGGCGGTTTTTCTACCGACGCCAGGCAATGCTTCAAGAGCCGCTCTGGTATTGGGTACTAGGGCATCGTGTTTTTGTATTAATTGCTCGCAGCATGCAATAATATTCTTGGCTTTAGCGTGATAAAGCCCAATAGTTTTGATGTAACTTTCTAAATCTTCAGCGCCTAAATTAAAAATTGCTTGCGGCGTATTGGCTATTTTAAAAAGCCTGCGCGTGGCAATATTCACGCTTTTATCCGTTGCTTGTGCCGACAAAATTACCGCAATTAGCAGCTCGAATGTGCTGGAATATTCTAGCTCTGTCGTGGGTTGTGGAATGGCTGCAGAAAGTCGCTTAAAAATTTCAGCCCGTTTGCCTGCGTTCATCGTTTTTTGTTTTTAAAGCGCAGGTTTAAGTGAACCGCTGGCTTGAGGTGTTGGTTTTGATTTGCGCTGTTCAGCCCAATTGCGGAAGGCGATTAAACACGCCAGACCAATAAATGCACCAGGTGGTAATACGGCTAGCAGGAATCCATGGTAATTAGGAATCACATGGATGATCATGGTTTTTGCATTTGGTCCAAGTATTAAATCAATGCCAGAAAGCAAAGTACCTTTGCCCACCAACTCGCGTACACCTCCCAACAAAGTTAATACGCCTGCTAAGCCCAAGCCCATCATAAAGCCATCTAAGGCAGATGGCAGCGTGGGATTTTTGGCCGCAAATGATTCAACCCGTGCTAGTACAATACAATTGGTGACGATTAACGGGATAAAAATGCCCAGCACAACATGTAAGGGATGCACAAATGCGTTCATACTTAAATCAATTGCCGTCACAATTGCTGCAATGATTAAAATAAAAACAGGGTTACGAATTTCTTTGGGAATGTATTGACGCACAGGCGAAACCGACGCGTTACTTATGCCCATCACCACTGCGGTGGCCAAACCAAGTGAAAAGCCATTCACCATACTGGTGGTCATGGCCAAGGTTGGGCATAAGCCCAGCAACTGCACCACGCCTGGGTTTTGCTTCCATAAGCCGTTTTCAATAATTTCGTTATATGCCGCCATGATGGCTCCTTTGTTACTTATTTATTGCAGAATGTTCTGCAAACAATTTGTTTTGGTTTTTTGCAACATAGCTTAACGCGCTATGTGTAGCCTTAACAACGGCTCGTGGCGTGATGGTTGCGCCGGCCATATAGTCAAATTGGCCGCCATCTTTTTTAACCTTCCATTTTTCATCACTCGTCTTTGTGAGTGATTCTGCATCAAAAAGTTTAATCCAATCTCCGTGCGCAATGTCGATGTAATCGCCCAAACCCGGCGTTTCTTTGTGTGCAATAACACGCACACCGCCCAAGCTGCCATCCTTACGTACGGCGATTAGCAGCTTTATATCACCACTGTAGCCATCGCGTGCAGTAGCTTCTAATATCACAGCTGTTGCTTTGCCTGCTAGCCTTGCTGTATAAACTTTGGTTACCTCGCGGTTATTTAGTTCGCCTCCGGCTGGCACATCAACAAAATCGTTTAGCAAGTTATTGTCATATTCATTGCGGGGCAACACTTGTTCAAATGATTTCATTTTTTCTATTGCTTTACTGGCCTTAATCGGCGCTTTAGTAATTTCGTAGGTATAAGCAAGGAACCCCGTGCCAATCAAGCTAAACAGCACCATTATCGCCATTGTGCTGGTAGTATGTTTAATGATTGATTCAGTCATTTCTTATGCCCAAATACACGTGGCTGTGTGCCGGCATCAATCAACGGCACGCAGATGTTCATAAAGATGACCGCAAACGCCACACCGTCCGGATAGCCACCATACACGCGGACTAAGTAAGTGATGAGTGCCACGCCGGTGGCAAACCACAGCTTACCTTTTGGCGTGGTCGGTCCGCTCACGGGGTCGGTGATAATAAAAAATGCACACAACATACTGGCACCGCTAAATAAATGAAACAATGGTGATGCAAAATGTGCAGGATTCACCAACCAAAACACCCCAGAAACAAGCGCCAATGAGGCTAAGAAGGCAGTTGGCAAATGCCAGCTAATAATTTTTTGTTGCCATAAATACAAGCCGCCCAATAAATAGGCAATCGTCACGTATTCACCGCCCTTGCCACCCAGCGTGCCAAATAAGGGCGCTTGCTTAATGCTTGCTAAATCATGATGCAGCGTGAGTTGCGTTTTTAAATAATCAAGTGGCGTCGCGCTGGTAACTGCATCCAGCTTCACATCTTGCGGTAGTAGTCCGCCAAAAATAAACTGCAATTGGTCTACAAAACCAAGCTTAGTTTGTGCAAGTTCCAGCGCAGCGGGCCATTTGGTCATAATGGCCGGGAACGATATTAGTAGTACTGCGTAGCCAATCATGGCCGGGTTGAAAGGGTTGTAGCCTAAGCCGCCGTATAATTGCTTAGCGACCACAATCGCAAACAAAGTGCCGACCACAATCAGCCACCAAGGCGCGAGTGGCGGTATGGCCAACGCCAGCAACCATGCGGTGATTACGGCGCTGAAATCCGATAAAAACGGTTGAATAGGGCGTTTGCGTAATTTCAACATAATAGCTTCAGCTAATAAAGCTGTTGTGGTTGCCAAAGTAAGTGTCACCAAAATTCCGCCGCCAAACACCCACACATAGGCGATAATGCCAGGCACCAGCGCCAGCAACACTTTCAGCATCATGGTGCCTACAGACGGTGCGTCGGAAATGTACGGTGAACGGTTCATTTAATCTTTCTTTTCAGTGTTTTGTTTAGCTGCCGCCGCTGCTGCTTTGGCAGCCTTCGCGCGCTCGATTGCAGCTGCAATTTTGGCTTGCTTGTCTTTATCTATTGCGGGTTTTTCTATGCCGACTGCTTGCCTTCTTGCATCAATTTCAGCGATTTCCTTTTTCACATTTTCACCGGCGTCAGCTATGTTTTTAGGCGCGATACCTGCAGCTGCCTTTGCAGCTTTTGCGCGCTCAATCGCAGCGGTAATTGCAGCTTGCTTGGCAGATTTCTGTGCATCGCCAGCATCCGTATGGCTATTGGTTTCTGGGGTTGCCTCTGTTTTTGCGGCTTGTGCACGTTCCGCGTGTTTTTGTGCGCGTTCAAGTTTTTCACGCTCGATGCGTGCCAACCTAAAATCGTTGCGTTCTCGCGCTAAATCCGCCGCTTCGTGCGCTTTATCAATCGCAATAATTTCGCTTTTTGCATAACGGTAATATTGCACCAGCGGAATGTTGCTTGGACAAACGTAGCTACAGGCACCGCATTCGATGCAATCGAATAGCTTGTAATCATTGGCTTTTTCAAAGTTATCCGATTTGGCAAACCAATAAAGCTCTTGTGGCTGCAAATTCACCGGACACGCATCGGCGCAACGCGCGCAGCGTATGCACGGCATGGCGGGCGGTGGCGGTTCGAATAAAGTGGGCGAAGCTGCGATAATACAGTTGGCGGCTTTGGTAATCGGCACCATTTCATCAGGCAAATCAAAGCCCATCATCGGTCCACCCATGATGTAGTGTGTGGTATCTGGCTTTGCACCGCCGGCTGCTTTAACCAAGTGGGGCAATGGCGTACCGAATAGCACCTCAAAATTTTGTGGTTGATTGACGTTGCCGGTCATGGAAACGATGCGATTCAATGATGGCTCACCAAGCTCAAAATAGCGGCGTAGCGCGACTACAGTGGCGACGTTAAACACTTGCAGGCCTACTTCGGTCGAGCGTTTATCGTGTGGAATTTCTGTACCCAATACCAAATGCACCAAGCGCCGCGCATCGCCGCTCGGGTAGAGTGTTGGCACGATAATTACTTGCATTGCAGTATTAGCAGTTGCGGCCTGCATGGCGGCGGCGGCTTCTGGCTTGTTATCTTCAATGCCAATTAATACCTTTTTTGCACCCAACAAATATTGCGCAATCTCGATGCCTTTGACAATTTCATCGGCGCGTTCGCGCATCAGCATATCGTCGCAGGTAATGTAGGGCTCACATTCAGCGGCGTTGATAATGAGCGTATGCACGTCCGATTTTCCATCGGCACGCAGTTTGATGTGCGTTGGGAATGTCGCGCCGCCCAAACCAACAATGCCCGACAAACGCAAACTGGCGACTAAAGTTTTGCGGTCTGCGTTACGCCAATCTTGCGGCTGGCGTTTCATCCATGCATCTTTGCCGTCTGGCGTGATGGTGATGCACCTATCGGGCAGGCCAGAAGGATGCGGAATAATTGCATCTTCAATCGCTGTAACAGTGCCAGAAGTAGGCGCGTGAATGGCCGCAGATACCGCTCCTTCTGCCTCCGCAAGTAATTGACCTTTTAGCACCTTATTGCCAACACTTACTTTAATTTTTGGCATATTGCCGACGTGTTGGCGTAGCGGCAGCACTAATTTTTCGGGCAGAGGCAATTGACCAATCGGCAATTGCGTTGATTGTGCTTTGTTTTCTGGAGGGTGAACGCCGCCATTAAACTTAAAAATCTTTGTAAAATTAACCAGTGCGTTCATGTAATTTTAGAGTGTAAAAGTTGGTTTAATTGGGATGACTGGGTATTTCCATTTCCAATTATCTGGCGTTTCGCCAATTGGGACCATGGTGATGCAATCGACTGGACACGGCGCCACGCATAGCTCACAGCCTGTGCATTCACTCGTAATAATGGTGTGCATGTGTTTGGCCGCGCCTAAAATCGCATCCACAGGACAGGCTTGAATACACAAAGTGCAGCCAATACAAACAGGTTCATCGATAAACGCCACTGCTTTGGGTTTTTCTACGCCATTTTCGGCATTCAGCGGCTTGTATTCCATGCCCATTAATTCTGCCAGTGCGCGCACACCTGCGTCGCCACCAGGTGGACATTGGTTAATATCGGCTCGGCCTTCAGCAATTGCTGTAGCGTAAGGTTTACAACCTGGGTAGCCGCATTGACCGCATTGCGTTTGCGGTAAAATGGCGTCGATGCGCGCGATTAATGGGTCGCCTTCAACCTTAAATTTAAGCGCGGCATAGCCAAGCGCTGCACCCAGGGCAAGCGCTAGGCCAATCATGATGTATAAAGCGGTTAACATTAATTTAGTATTTGTCTAGTCCGGCAAAGCCCATAAACGCTAGGCTCATCAGTGCGGCGGTGATCATGGCGATGGCGGAGCCTTGAAATACTTTGGGTACGTCAGCGGCTTCTAAACGCTCACGCATCGAGGCAAATAAAATCAATACCATGGAAAAACCAACCGCACCGCCAAAGCCGTATAAGCCTGACTCTATTGGTCCGTGGCTCGATTGCGCATTGAGCAACGGAATACCCAGTACCGCGCAATTGGTGGTGATGAGCGGCAAGAAAATGCCGAGCATTTGATACAGTAGCGGGAAACTCTTTTCCATCACAATCTCGGTAAATTGCACCACGCCTGCGATGACTACAATAAACGACAATGTGCGCAGATATTCTAGGTGATTCGGCTCAAGCAAGTAGTGGTTAATCGCCCAACTGGTCATGCTGCCAATAGTGAGTACGAATGCGGTTGCAGCGGCCATGCCGATAGAGGCTTCTAACTTCTTAGAAACGCCCATAAACGGGCATAAGCCCAAAATTTTAACTAACACAATATTGTTGACCAGCACCGTGCCAAGCAAAATCATGATGTATTGATGAAAACTTGTTGTCATGTCGTGTTTCGCGTTATTAATTTCTACACTATTATACCGCGTTTCAAGCAGGCTAAAAGCCCACAGATTGCAGCAGATTCAACCAAATTAACGCTGTACGTTATTCATTTATAGTTAAAAAGGAACAATTTTAAAACTATTCTTATATATTTAAAAAGAATATTTTAATATATTTTTAGCATTATTAGTTATATGTAGTTTATTTGTCGCTTGAAACTAATGCGTTTTCGCATTAAGCAGGTAGTTTCGGTTAAAATAGCTTGTTAATTTATTAGTAGAGTTTTGATATGTTGCAGGGTAGTTTGGTCGCAATCGTCACACCTATGTTTGACGATGGCAGTTTAGATTTAGACGCATTGCGCGCACTGATTGATTTCCATGTCAATGCAGGCACCGATGGTATTGTTATCGTCGGTACCACGGGTGAATCGCCCACGGTGGATGTGGATGAGCATTGTTTGCTGATTCAAACCACGGTAGAGCATGTAAATGGCTGCATTGCGGTGGTTGCGGGCACAGGAGCAAATTCTACCAGTGAGGCGATTGAGCTCACTGCCAAAGCCAAAGCTTTGGGCGTAGATGCTTGCTTGCTGGTGACGCCGTATTACAACAAACCTTCGCAAGAGGGCTTATATCAACACTTTGCGGCAATTGCAGCGGCGGTGGATATTCCGCAGATTTTATACAATGTGCCTGGCCGCACCAGCTGCGATATAAGCAACGATACAGTTTTAAGGCTTGCGGGCATTAGAAATATTGTGGGTATTAAAGATGCAACCGGTGGCATAGAGCGGGGAACTGATTTATTATTGCGCGTGCCTAAAGATTTTGCAATTTATAGTGGCGATGATGCCACAGGCATTGCGTTAATGCTGCTTGGTAGCCAAGGCGTGATTTCGGTAACAGCCAATGTAGCGCCAAAATTAATGCATGAAATGTGTGTGGCAGCGATGGCTGGCAACGTTAAAAAAGCCTGCGAAATTAATGCAAAATTATTTGGATTGCATCAAAAATTATTCATCGAAGCGAACCCAATCCCTGTGAAGTGGGTCTTGCAACAGATGGGTTTGATTAAAACCGGCATTCGCTTGCCGATGGTGAATTTATCTGCACAATTTCACGATGTGCTACGTGTAGCGATGCGTCAAGCAGAACTTATTTAAGTTAATTTTGGTTTGATTTTATATAGATTTAATTACAGTAAATGGTGGTAGAAACATGAAACAAAAAGTGACATCAAAGTTAATTGCAGTTGCGCTACTTGGGCTGTTTGTAAGTGCCTGCGATCACATTCCGTTTATCGACAATACGTCTGATTACAAAGGCGCTGGCCGCTCGCGACCGCTTGAAGTTCCGCCAGATTTAACTTCGGTTAACTCTAGTGACGCATATAGCGTGCCAGGCGGCACCACCACCTATAACACTTATAGCCAAGGGCAAGATGGCCAAGAGGCTGGCGTTGAGAAGGTGTTGCCTAACTCTGATGGTGTGCGTATGGAAAAGGCCGGCGCGCAACGTTGGTTAATTGTGAATGCGCCCGCTGAAAAAATATGGCCTGTTGTGCGCGAGTTTTGGCTAGATCAAGGCTTTGCGGTGCGTGTTGAAAACGCCGATACAGGTGTGATGGAAACCGAATGGATTGAAGCAGACGCAATTAAAGCTGGCGAAGACAAGAAAAATATGGGCGAAAAATTTGATAAATGGCTAGATAAACTCTCTGGCTTGGCCGATAGACGTAAATTTCGCACCCGCTTAGAACGTGGTGAAAAAGAAGGCTCAACCGAAATCTACATGACGCATCGCACGGTAAATAGCGCACCGGATAATGGCAAAAATGAAGTTCAAACCAATATTGGCAAAATCGATACTGGTTACCGCGCCGATGCCGACAAAGGCACCAAAACGGAGGAGGAAAACGCCGCTGAATTAGACGCAGAGTTGTTACGTCGACTGATGGTTAAGCTAGGCGTGGCAGAAAAACGTGCGCAAGAAATTGCTGCAAATCCAGTCAGTGAAAAACGCGCAGAGGTGGTGAAAGAAGCTGATAGCAGCGTTAGCCTTAATCTGAACGATCCTTTTGATCGCGGCTGGCGTCGTGTGGGTTTGGCGTTAGATAGAGTGGGCTTTGTGATTGAAGATAAAGATCGCTCAAAGGGTTTGTTCTACGTACGTTACGCCGATGTTGATATTGACGATGGTCCGACTAAGAAAAAAGGTTTGCTCGATAAGCTGAAATTTTGGGGCAACGACAATGAAGTGGAAAATAAGTCTAAACCAAAAGATGAGAAAACCATTATCGATAAACTGAAATTTTGGAAAGGCGATGACGGTAAAACTGACCCTTCCAAACAATATCGTATTCTAGTAGCCGAAACTGAAACTGGCACGACCCGCGTCAATGTGGTGGATACCAACGGCAACCATAACCGCAGCAGCACTGGCAACCGCATTATTTCGCTACTGTATGACCAACTAAAGTAACTGGAATAGTAAATGCGTTTCGCATCATTAGGCAGTGGCAGTGCTGGCAACTGCATGGTGATAGAGAAAGCGTCCACGAGGCTTTTGTTAGATTGTGGTTTTGGCGTCAGCGAGATTGTAAAACGCTTACAAAGGCTAGCTTTAGCGCCAGAGCAGATTGCAGGCATTTTGGTCACACACGAGCATGATGACCATGCCAAAGGCGCCTTTAAGTTTGCGGCCAAGTACAATATTCCCGTATGGTTGTCACGCGGAACCTTAAAAATGAGCGAGCGTTATCTTCCGGAAAACACACAAGTCACACTGAATACGATTGATAGCCACACTAAATTTCATATCGAGCATATCGAAATCACCCCATACCCAGTACCGCACGATGCGCGCGAACCCACGCAATTCACTTTTACCGATGGCCAACACAAATTAGGCGTTTTAACCGATGCTGGCGCTTCTACGCTACATATAGAGCAAGTGTTAAGTGGCTGCGATGCCCTAGTGTTGGAATGCAATCACGATTTGCATATGCTGGAAAATGGCCCCTACGCGTGGCCACTAAAAAAACGTGTTGGCAGCCGTTTAGGACATTTAGATAACGAATGTGCTGCTGCGCTATTGGCTAAGCTTGATAATAGCAAGCTCAAACATATTATCGCTGCGCATTTAAGCGCAAAAAATAATACGCAAGTGTTAGCAAAAAAAGCTTTAAGCCAAGTACTTAATTGTGAGCCAGATTGGGTGGGTATTGCAGATCAAGCAGAAGGTTTCGTCTGGCGAAGCTTTTAATAATTTAAATCAAACAGCAAAAAAGCCGACGTGAAGTCGGCTTTTTTGCTAAATAACGTTAAAAAACTGAATCAGTTTTCTAGCTTATTTTTTCTCTTCTGCAGGAGCAGCAGCTGGAGCTGCAGCTGGAGCAGGAGCAGCTTCTGCAGGAGCAGCAGCTGGAGCTGCAGCTGGAGCAGGAGCAGCTTCTGCAGGAGCGGCAGCTGGTGCCATTTCAGCAGCAGGAGCTTCTGCAGGAGCGGCAGCTGGTGCAGCTTCTTCAGGTTTGTTACATGCAGTTAAAGCAAGTGCTAATAATGCGGCTAATAGAGCGGAACGTGTCATTTTTTGTATCCCTTACGATATGAACTAAAGTTAAACCAGTTACGGCGGACCACCTTTAGCCCAACCGAGTGCCTTGAATTTTACCAGTAATTATAAAAAATTCCAGTATTTTTTGGATTAATGATGAATATTGACTCAAAAAATCGTTATTTTGCAACAATTTACAGCTGAAACCTCAAAAAAATCTAATCAACTTTAATCACCAAGCTCGATTTCTGCTGGCTAGACACATTTTGTACGCCCAAAATTTGTCGGCTTACGTCATCATTTGTTTGCATTATGCCGCCAATATCCACCCAATCGCCCAGGTTTACGCGTAAAGTGGTCTTTAAATCTTCAAAATCAATAAAGCCACTACTATTCAATTTAGCAATACGCGGCGTAATTTCCAATTCCACTTGCTTGTCATTTGCGTCACCAACAGTGCGTGGCCGCACTGCAAAGCCAGTGGAAATTTCTTGCCAATCGGTGGTACGTTCAATTTGCACGTAACGCTGCGTAATCGTCACCCATTCTTGCGTAAATGGCACAAACTGCCCCACGCGAATAAACGCGCGCTCGCCATCCAGCACATTCAAAAATTGGTTGCTGTTTTGGGTGGAGTTTCTGCTGTTGTGCTCAATATCAACGCGGCCGCTGTTCGGTTTTGCGCGGCGATCATTCGCCACGATCACTTTACCCACTTTCACGTTGCCGCTGGCTTCGGTACGCTCTTGCTGGGTTTGCACATTATTCGCGCTTTTCACGGTGATTTTGCGATTCACTTTTGTCACGTCCAGCTTGGCGACGATTGCCTCAATCTCCCGCATACGATCAGGGCTAGCGCGCACAATTAGCTGATTATTCATGCCATTGGCAGCGCCATCCGTGCCCACCATTGGCTCAACAATTGGTAATAAATCGTTAGCAAAAAGATGTTGCAACGTAATAATTTTGAATTCAGTTTCAGCAATTGCAGTTAGGCTAAACAATAATAAAACCAATAGTAATTTTTTCATCATTATTTATAGCCCTAGCATTTATATCCCTAGCTTGGTTGCCGAGACTACTTCAGATGTTTCATCTAACAACTCATTAAAACGCATATTCAAATTAGCTGCTTCAATTTTGTCATCAAACGCAAATTTAAAACGCGCTTGATCAATATGAAAACGGTGCAAATAGTGGCGTTTATCGGCGATTACAAAGCAATCCATTGCCACTTTTGCTGCATCATTGGTTTCATACACGGTTATTTTGTGGTTATAAAGTTTCAGCAGTTCAAATAAGCGCGGACAATTATTCACAAAATGTTCTGCCGATTGCAAAATAATTGTTAGCTTACTCAATGGGTCAGTGTTTAAAAAATGCTGGATCAGGTAAAAGCGCTTGATGCTCGCATAATCCCCATGCACAAAATCTTGGTCAAAAATCAGCAGTTCGTTCTCAGCTTTCGCGATTACCAACTCCAACGCTGCTTCGTAATTGCGCTCTCCCAAAATAACGCTGTTCGGTTGTAATTCAGATTCACTCATTTAAAGCTCCTCAATCATTACTTAAAATCTAATACTTAACATCAAGAAACCAGCCAAATAACTTTCAAATAAGGTTTCAGCTAGCACCGCATGGATATTAGCCTGCAGGCCTGCACTGGTATGCTTTAGTTCGGCGGCAGGTATATTCAAGCAGCGCTTATCTGCTAACTCTTTCATATACTGAACAATTTCACCCGGCACAGCCAATTTTTCGCCATTCAAATAAAAATTATTATGCGTAAAAAGCAATTGAGATTTTAAACTTAATTGCAAAGTTTTTTCGCTCAACTGTTTGCTAAATTCAGCTTTTGATATTTTTTTGGCAGGCTCAAACACCATATCCAGCTTAGGTTCTGTCAGATATTTTCCTAAAAAATCTGCGATATTATTTTTATCCCAAGTTAGTTTTTTCAACATCGCACTCACTTTGTTTATCATCTCATCGCTGATTTCGGCGGGGTGGTTTTGTAGCATTAAATCCGGGTCAGCGTATAAACCTTCGGCTGTTAAATTATCCTGTAAATAATTCAAAAATTCGTGCATCAATTCTTGTGTTTTCGGCGCCCTAAAACCAATAGAATAAGTCATACAGTCGTCGGTTTTTGCAGTTCCCCAATGCGCGATTTGTGGCGGCAGGTAAAGCATGTCGCCTGCTTCCAGCACCCATTCCTGTTCGGTTTCAAAGTGTTTGAGTATTTTCAGCGGCGCGTCTTCAACCAAGCTTAAATCTTGCTGCACACTGATTTTCCAATTTCTTTTACCAGAACCTTGCAGCAAAAATACGTCGTAAGAATCTACGTGTGCACCCACGCCACCACTTTTCGGCGCGTAGCTCACCATCAAATCATCCAGCCGCGCATGCGGAATAAAGTTGAACAAAGCTAATAAATCTGAGGCTTCTGGCAGATAATGATTGACGCCCTGCACCAATAATGTCCAATCTTTTTGCGGCAATTTGGTGAAATCAGCTTCATCAAACGGGCCATTTTTGACGCTCCATTTACCCTTGCTTTGCTGAATAATTCTTGCTTGCACATCTTCTTCACACGCCAAACCCGCCAATTCATTGGGTGTCAGCAAACCTATAAAATTAGGTATCGCTTGGTGAATGAGCAAAGGTTTTTTCTGCCAATATTCGGCCAAAAATTGGGCGGGCGTAAGCTGGTTGAGTAGTTGCATGCGGCTATTCTAATCGTGTTTTGAAATTTATTAAAAAATTGCGTCGCTATACAACTGAGTATATAGTTTGAATGTAGAAGTAATTTTAATAATTTGAGGAGATTTTTAAAATGAACAAGCCAGTTGATGCCAGCATCAAAACCTTCCACGGCGGCTGCCCGCACGATTGCCCCGATACATGCAGCATGGTGTTTCATGTGAAAGATGGCACTTTGCTGAAGGTGACAGGCAATACTGAACACCCGATGACACGCGGTGGTTTGTGCGTCAAACTCAAAGATTACGAAAAACGCCATTATCACCCAGATCGCTTGCTTTACCCCATGAAGCGCACTGGCCCCAAAGGCAGCAAGCAATTCACGCGCATTACTTGGGATGAAGCCTTGGACACGATTGTGGACAAATGGCAGGCGATTATCAAAAACGATGGTCCGCAAGCGATTATGCCAGCCAGCTACTTGGGCAACCAAGGCTTGGTGCATGGTCTTAACGGCGGCGATGCCTTTTTTAACCGCCTTGGCGCAACCGTGACTGAGCGCACATTCTGTGGCGAAGGCTCTTGCACCGCATGGTTATTGACTGTGGGGCCGACTGCTGGTGTAGACCCTGAAAGCTTTATTCATTCCAAATACATCGTGGTGTGGGCATCCAATTCGGTTTCCACCAATCTGCATCACTGGCACATTATTCACGAGGCACAGAAAAAAGGCGTCAAAGTGGTGGTGATCGATTCATACGCCTCTAAAACCGCAAAAGAGGCCGATTGGCATATTGCGCCAAAACCTGGTACCGATGGCGCACTGGCCATGGCGATGATGAACGTGATTATTGAAGAAGGTTTGCAAGACCAAGATTATATCGACAACTACACAGTTGGTTTTAAAGAGTTGGCCGAGCGCGCAAAAACACGCACACCAGAATGGGCAGAGAAAATCACGGGTATTCCTGCGGCAGATATACGCAAATTTGCGCGCGAATACGCGACTACCTCGCCAGCTGCCATTCGTATTGGCGTGGCGTTAGAACGAAACTACGGCGGTAGCCAAGCCATACGCGCGGTGACTTGCTTGCCCGCACTGATTGGTGCTTGGCGGCATGTGGGTGGCGGTATATTGCAATTCCCCGTGTGGGAGCATCCGTATAAATTTGATGTGATTTCGCGCCCTGATTTGATTCCAGAAGGCACGCAGGTTGCCAATATTCTGCAACTTGGCCGTGTACTCACGGGCGAAATTAAACTCAAAACGCCGATAAAATCTTTAATGGTGTGGAATACCAACCCCGTTACGCAATCGCCCGAAACCGATAAAATTGTCAAAGGCCTGATGCGCGAAGATTTATTCACCATTGCGGCCGATCACTTTATTACCGACACTGCCGCTTATGCTGATATCGTGCTACCAGCCGCCATGGGTGCGGAAATGGAAGATATGATTTTAAGTTGGGGGCATTTATACCTCACCTACAACGCCAAATGTATCGAGCCGCCGGGCGAGGCGTTGCCGAATAATGAAATCTTCCGCCGCTTGGCGAAACGCTTAGGCTTTAACGAAGACAACTTCAAATGGTCTGATAGCGAATGTCTGGAAAACTACGTGGCTTGGGATGCGCCCGCTTGTGATGGCTACGATTTGGCCTATATGCGCGAACATGGCTTTGCCAAACTTAAAGTGGGGACCAAAGATGACCGCGCTCCGCATAAAAATGGCAACTTCCCTACGCCCACTGGCAAGTGCATGTTTTTGGTGGAAGGCGCGAAAAACTTCGTTGCAGGGCCATTCCGCCAAATGTACGAAGGCTTTCAGCCGGGTGAGGATTTGGATGCGCTGCCGGATTATGTGGCGAATCGAGAGAGCGCGGAAAGCAACCCGGAATTAGCGAAAAAATACCCGCTCAGCATTATTTCACCTAAGAGCCATGGCTTTTTGAATAGTTGTTATGCCAATGTGGCAGAGAAAATCAAAGGTCAAGGCGAGCAATTTGTGATGATTAACCCGCTGGATGCGACCACACGCGGTATCTCGGAAGGTGCAAAGGTCAAAGTGTTTAATGGCCGTGGCGCATTTGAGGGTGATGCGCGCATCACCAAAGATGTGAACCCAGGCATCGTGGTCGCCACGCTGGGCTATTGGCGTCAGCTAAACAAAGGCACGGTTAATTGCATTAGTGCGGCGGAGTTTGGCGATATGGGACATTCGACGACGTTTAGTGATAATTTAGTGCAGGTGGAGTTGGGTTGAGTAAATTTTGACTATATTGCCAAGAGATTCTGCAGGTTCGTTTGAGCTAAAGGAGGGTACAGGGCCGATTATCGCCATGTGCCCTTGCGGGGAGTTTCTTGAAATATATAAGGTTGATAAAACCTTTAGAATCAAGACTCCCGAGTCGATAGACCCCAAGCGAACTAATCCCAATGCGCTATGGACTGCTTCGCCACAATCAGACGTTGGTTCATCAAATCCAATTATTGCTAGAGTCTTACTGCAAAGCCATGAAATATTAAAGGCAGCAATCTTCGCAGTCGAAGTTCATAAAGAAGCCGTAAATATTCATTTGCACTCATGCAAGGAGGCTTTGTTAGCTAGCGAGTTTATGGCTAAACGAATTAATTCCCAAATAGACAAAATAATTGAGGAAATTAATAGCAAGGGCGTTTCTAAAGACAATCATGGAAGAGGCCTAAATCCATTCCCTCAAGTTCAAGAACTTGACAAGGATTGCGGTACATTCCTTATTCAGGCAAATAGAGCTATAAAGCTTATCTGTGAATTGCCTAGTTTTTTCCTCAATCTAGATAGACAAGATAGTAATTTTCACCATCTCGGCAAGAGACTCGAAGCAGCAGTGGGTAAGGACATACCCCTTACACAGTTTGTAATTGAAAACAAAGCCAATATTGAATATCTTATTGAATTACGAAACTTTCATGAGCATCCAAAACAACGAAAAACAATAATAATAAACTTTATGTTAATGCCAGACTCAAGTATTCGTACTCCACATTGGCATATTTCGGATGGTGAACCGCATGCAATAAAGGAAGAAATGATTGCTACAGTGGAGTTTCTTAGAGATTTAGCTGAGCTGATGTTAATCCATCTAGTAATGTTCGCAATCTCAAAAGACTTTCCTTTTATTATTGAGGCAATTCCCGAAGACAAAATAGATAAATCTAATCCAATTAGATATAGGCTTTCGCTAGATATGAATAAATTACAGTTTCCTTAAAGTTAAATAACTAATAAATTTTGTCGCTCTTGCGCCTACAGCGCTCAAACAGTCCTCGCCGCTTACCAGCTGCTGGCTCAAGCCGAAGGCGCGGCAAGGGGATTAAAGTCAAAACCATACGAATGCCATCGTCGTTTGATTAACGAATAAATCTCTCAGAATGACGATGCAAAATGCATTCTCCTTTTTACAACTAAAGTTTATTATAATTAATGATGACTTTAAAAAGCGAAAACCTAAATCCTGTAACGTCTGATTTTTATCGGTATCTAGCAGCCACCAATTCATTTGAAGAGGCCACGCGAAGCCTCACGCATGCTGACGTGCCGCACGATTGGTGGATAGTGATTGCTGATGTAATAGGCTCTACCAAAGCCATAGAAGCGGGTGCATACAAAACGGTGAATACGGTCGGTGTGGCCTGTATTGCGGCGGCGGTGAATGTTGATCGCAATATAGACCTACCCTTTTTATTCGGTGGCGATGGAGCAACCTTTGCAGTTCCAGATGTAATGCTGAGCCGTGTGGAAGTTGC
>JANYGD010000089.1 GCA_025359405.1 Methylotenera sp.
TGCAAGCAGCATGGCTTAATGGCAGTGATGATTAGTGCGAAAGGCAAACATCAACGACTCACGCAAGATGCGTTAGCGCTTAAGGTCGAGCAGGAGCTGCAAGCCGCATTTCCACAACTGAAAAAGCCGCTTTGGCATAAAGTGATTGCCGAAAAACGCGCGACTTTCTCGTGTAATGTTAATTTACCAAGGCCTGCTCACGTCACGCCCTACCCTAATTTGTTCATTGCGGGTGATTACACCTATGCCGATTATCCCGCAACCATAGAAGGTGCAGTGCGCAGCGGCATCAACGCTTCAAACTATATTATTAACCCTTAATTTTTCTGAAAGTATTTATATGAGCGCACATTTATCCGATTTTCTCATCCACTGGGCTATCATGAGCCTCTCACTATGGGTGGCTAGCTACGTTTTCAACGGCATCAAGTTTTCCGATAAGTCATCTTTGCTCGTTTCCGCACTCATGCTGGGCTTTGTCAATGCCGTACTGCGCCCTATTCTGCTTATTCTCACATTTCCGCTCACCATTGTGACATTGGGGCTGTTTATCTTAGTGGTCAACGCGCTGATGATTATGCTGGTTGCCAAGCTAGTCAATGGTTTCAAGCTGTCTGGCTTTTGGACTGCTTTTTTCGTGAGTATTTTTATTGCGCTATTTAGCTTATTTATTGAATACTTCTTGCCTAGTCAGGGTGTCGTGATTATGAATAGCGGCAATACGATTTCGGTTTGACTTTGCCATTACTTCGGAAATTCGTAGGACGCATTAACGCAGCGTAATACGCCGAAAGAAAGATATCATACTACGCTTGCTACAAGGCTCATGGATATTGGGTTGTAGGTTGGTGGTGAGCATCGCGAACCCCAACGATTTGAGAAGTGTTGGGGTTTATAAACCCGATTCACCCCAACCTACGGGCTACAAAGACTTGTAGGGCGTATTAGCGCAGCGTAATGCGCCAAGAGAAAGATACGATAGATTACATAAACTTATCCACCCTACGCCTGCTACCTCAAGCTAACTAGATGTGGAATATTTTAGCTTCCACTCATTAAGGTACTCGCACACTTCTTCAGGTGATAGTTTGTATTCGCTATTTATTGCACCTTCCATGCCTGAAACTGCTGAAGCTATTTTTCTACCCACGTTCAATTTTTTATATGTGTCTGAGAATTCATTTTGTTATTGTAAATCTTACCCACATAAAATGAATCAACATCATCCCAACTTAAGCGCCATGGCTTTAAACCGGAGTTTACCTCAAATCCATTACCGTCTAGCTTAAGATAAGTGCCTTTTATAAGCTGAAACAAGGCAACAGGGATAGCTAAACCAAAAAATAAAGCACACAGCCAACCCCACTGCTGACCTTTATTAATCATAAATACACCGATCAAGACAAACGCAATTCCTATTAATAAAATCTTTACAGCTTTAAGTTTACTACCTTCAATGATTAATATATTGTCTTGACTCATTAAGATTCTCCTTAAACTTTAAAAATTAAAACCAACTTTTTCCAAATTATACTTTAATTCCTCAGATGGTTTAGGGCCTGCTCCAACCGTTCCACTGCTATCACTTCTAAACCTGTAATCTTGACTTTTGGCACATTCGCTTTTGGCACGATTGCCTTTGTGAAACCCAGCTTTGCAGCTTCTTTTAAGCGCACTTGCCCACCTTGCACGGGGCGCACCTCACCCGCCAAACCAACCTCACCAAACACAATAAGTTTATTCTCTAATGGTTTGTTTTTTAGAGAAGAAACGATTGAAAGTATCACTGCTAAATCGACTGCTGGCTCGGCAATTTTTACGCCACCGACTGCGTTTATAAACACATCTTGATCAAAACACGGGATACCTGCGTGGCGATTTAACACTGCCAGTAGCATGGCCAAACGGTTCTGCTCAAGGCCGGTAGCTAATCTTTTCGCGTTGGGCGCGTGGCTTTCATCCACAAGTGCTTGAATTTCAATCAACAATGGCCGTGTGCCTTCCATCGTCACTGTAATGCAGCTGCCCGCCACTTGGCTTTCGTGGTGTGATAAAAACAAAGCTGAAGGATTGGCCACTTCGCGCAGGCCATGTTCCGTCATGGCGAACACACCTAGCTCATTCACCGCGCCGAATCTATTTTTAAACGCGCGAATCAAACGAAAACTGGAATTCTGGTCACCCTCAAAATACAACACTGTATCCACGATATGCTCCAACACCCGCGGCCCTGCTAGCGAACCCTCTTTAGTTACATGCCCAACCAAAATCACCGTAATGCCCAATTGCTTGGCCAAGCGCGTAAGCTGCGCTGAGCATTCGCGCACTTGCGCCACCGAACCTGGCGCGGATTGCAGCGCCTCGGAATACACGGTTTGAATGGAATCGATGACCGCAATATTGGGTTTATGCGTTTGTAGCGTAGCTAAGATTTTCTCAAGATTGATTTCGGCGAGAAGCTCGATTTCGCTGGCATCCAACCCCAAACGCTTGGCACGCATGGCGATTTGTTGTGGTGATTCTTCACCACTTACATAAATGGCCTGGCTATCTTTACCTAAATGACACAACACTTGCAGCAACAAAGTAGATTTACCAATGCCCGGGTCGCCGCCAATTAGCACCACGCCACCTTCTACCAAGCCGCCGCCCAGCACGCGGTCAAACTCGCTAATGCCGGTAGGTTGGCGTGCGATATCGGCGGCTTTTATGCTACTTAATTTTTGTAAAGTGCTACTTTGGGTTAGGCCATCGAATTTATTGGCGTAGCGGTTGGTTGTGGTAGCTTCTTCGATACTTTCTACCAGCGTGTTCCACGACAAGCAGCTTGGGCATTGACCTTGCCAATTGGGTTCAGAGGCGCCGCATTCGGTGCAGCTGTAGATAGTTTTAGC
>JANYGD010000093.1 GCA_025359405.1 Methylotenera sp.
AAAGCGAGAAATATATCAGTAATTTGCATCAACATTTGGTCCACTTTTCCGCCAAAAAAACCTGCCAGCATGCCAATAAATACGCCAACAGTCATGGTAACCAGTGTCACTATAACTGCAATAGCAAACGATACCTGTACCCCTTTTAGAATGCGCGCCAAAATATCGCGGCCAAGGTCGTCTGCACCAAACCAATGCTGGGTACTAGGCGTGGCAAGTATCGCGTTTAAATCAATGCCATTGCCATGCAAGCCGAAACACAGGCCTAGCAAAACGGCAAAAATCCAAAACATTAAAATTAAAGACGCAAATTTTTTCATTTGTTAAATAATGTGGAGTTGGACCATTCACTATCGCATAAATAATTTTCAGGCACTTCTGCAACTGCACCACTACTCGCTTCAATATCCCAAAGGTGCTCCCAGCCACCAGAGCTGTAATCAACCACAGTTAATTGATCTGCGCGTTTCCATTTTAAAATCCATTCATGCACCCACTCAAAATCACTTGAATCTTCATCATGCAACACAAAAATAGTAATCCGCTTTAGATTGTTCATATTTTTTTAATTAAATCGCACACGTGGGTCAGCAAATTTGTACAAAACATCTGTAACTAAATTAACCAGCACATAGCTCAGCGCCACCACTAGAACGCAGGCTTGCGTCACTGGGTAATCGCGCTTTTCGATGCTTTCCACCAGCAAACGCCCTATACCATCCCAGCTAAAAATCGTCTCGGTAATCACAGTGCCAGCCAGCAAACTACCCATTTGCAAACCGACAATAGTAATAATCGGCAACAAAGCTGCGCGTAAGGCGTGACGCGCAATCACCGTTTTTTCACTCAAGCCTTTGGCGCGCGCGGTGCGAATAAAATCGTCATTCAGCACTTCCAACAAGCTGGTGCGTGTCATGCGCGTGAGAATGGCGCTTAAACCAAACCCTAAAGTAATCGCAGGAAGAATAATCGAAGCGCGAGATTCCATTCCACTCACTGGTAACCAGCCCAGCCACACCGCGAAAACCAGCATCAGCATTGGTCCCAGCCAAAACGCGGGCATAGCAGAAAAACGCACAGAAACTATCGTCACCATAAAATCTTGCCAATGATTGGCTTTGAGCGCCGCATAAATACCCAACGGAATGCCGATCACCAAGCCAATCAGTAAGGACAACACTGCAAGCTTTAAGGTGGCTGGGTAGCGCGTTTTAATAAGCTCAATAATCGGTGTTTTGGTGTGAATGGATCTACCTAAATTACCATGTGCGAGCTTGGCAATATAACTACCAAATTGTTGAATTAGCGGCTGATTTAAACCTAAATCCTCACGCAATTGCGCGCGGTCTGCCGTGCTGGCAGATTCGCCCAACATCACTTCCACCGGGTCGCCTGGCACGAGATGAATGAGTAAAAAAGTGAGTAGCAAAACGCCGAAAATGACGATGAAGAAACTTACAATTCGCCTAATCATTGTGAATAAATACAGGCGTGCCAGCTGCAACTAAATCGAACAACTCAATCACATCTGCATTACGCATACGCACACAGCCGTGCGAGCCAATCACGCCCATTTGTACGCTCTCGTGCGACCCGTGAATATAAATATAACGCTGCATGGTATCCACATTTCCAAGCCGGTTTTTACCGATTTCTTTGCCGCTTAACCACAAAATACGCGTCAAAATCCAATCACGGTCAGGAAATTCCGCCATCAATTCAGGCGTGCAAATTTCACCTGTAGGTCGCCTTCCTACAAATACCGCATTAGGCTCGCATCCCGCACCAATTTTGGCGCGAATAATATGCTCGCCCAATGGCGTGCAGCCGCTATCTTTCTCGCAACCCACGCCATTGGCTGCGGTAGAAACGAGATGCTTAGCTTTAACACCGCCAAAATCATCAAAAAGTGTGAGGGTTTGTTGCCTGATTGAAATTTCAATGCGCATTGCTTATTGTAACTGACCTTATGATTGTCGTTAAATTATCCCAATTGCCGTCAGGCTTGGGTGCGTAATTGATGATATTTTTTTGCATGGCGGCAAATTGTCCTTCGTACCACAGCGGAATGTAGGGCAACTGTGCGTAGATGCGCGCCGTCGCGGCTGGCCAATCCTCATTTGCAAGCAATTTATCCAACTCAGCATCCGCATAGCGACCTCGGTTAAAGCCATTGGGCGGGACGTTGTTAGTTGAAAAAGCTTTCGCATAAATTTCTGGTGTTTTAATGCCCACCCAAGTCAGGCCGAAAAGTTGAAAATTGCCTTGCTTGACGTCCTCAAAAAAAGTGCCCCAATCAAGGCTGCGGATTTCAAGCGCAATGCCTGCAGGCTGCATCTGTGCTTGTAATATAGTGGCGAATCGCACGCGCTGGGCATCGGTGCTGGTTTTATACACTAATTTAAGTGGCAACTTTACGCCTGCTTCTGTAAGCAGCTTTTTGGCTAAGGCTGGATTGTAATCATAAGGCTTTAAATTTGCATTACCCGCCCAATGCTCTGGTGGCAAAATTGCGCCCGCAATACGTGAATTTTTAACCATCACTTTATCGATAATTGCTTGGCGGTCAATGGCATGCGTAATGGCTAATCTTACTTTTAAGTTTTGCAAGGTGGCATCTTGCATATTCAAGCCAAGATACGAAAAATTAGCGCCAATACTGCTTTTAACACTTATTTCTGGCTTGTTTTGCAGATATTTCACCAACTCGGGCGGCAAATCGCCTTGAATTAAATCCGCTTCGCCACGCAACAGTTTTAGCACACGAACGGTCGGGTCTTTCACTTCTTGCAGACTAATAATTTGCCCATCATTAATACGTTGTAGTGTGAGTTTATTTTGCCAAGATACAAACTTTAACGGGCCATTTCCCACTGGATGATGCGAAAAATCGTGACCTGTTTCGATTAAATTTTTAGGCAAAATACCAATAATTAATTTGGCAGGAAAGTGTGTATCTGCTTGTTCGAGTTGAAATAAAATCGTATTTTCATCTTCAACCTTAATGCTTTCTATATTGGCGAATTCTGCTGCGTGTGGCGAATCTTTAAGTTGAAGTAAGGAATCGTACGTGGCTTTCACGTCGGCCGCAGTAAGCGGTACTTGATTGTGAAACGGTGCACGACTTTTGTTTAATGTAAATCGATATTCTTTGTCATTTATAGCCTGCCACGAGGCCAATATCGGCAAGAGTTTCGAGATAGCATCAAAATCAACCAAGGGCTGATAAATCAAGCGACTGACACGTTCTGAAGCTGCATCTGTGGCATAACGCGGGTCTAAATTTAATGGCGCTTGCGTGATGGCAAAATTTATTTCTGCATGTTCTACGGTAGGCTTGCAAGCCACTAAACATAAGGTGCACAGCAATGTAATCAACCATTTCATTGCAGAAGTTTACCCGATTTATACTGCACGCAATCAACAAAAAAGTGTCAATTACACTCACAACGCTTTATTTGTGATTAAATGAATGTCACGCAATAATTTTTCAACAACCTTTTGGGAGAAAATCATGACCACTTATATTCAACTTTTGGGCCGCATTATGCTGGCACTTATTTTTGTTTTAGCTGGAATTGGCAAGATACAAGACCCCGCTGGCACCACAGGCTATATGCAATCCGTAGGTTTGCCGGGCGCATTGTTGTGGCCGACCATTGCCTTGGAATTATTAGGCGGGTTGGCTTTGGCTGTGGGCTATAAAACACACTTGGCTGCGTTCGCGCTGGCGGGCTTTACGCTACTCGCTGCTTTCATTTTCCACCACAATTTTGGCGATCAAATGCAAATGATTATGTTCCTAAAAAACATCGCCATTGCAGGCGGATTGTTATTACTAGCCGTTGGTGGGAAAACGGCATTTAGTTTAGACAACCGTAAATAGCGCTATTGATTCCACGTGTACAGTGTGTGGGAACATATTAATCACGCCCGCCGCACTTAGCTTGTAGCCCTTTTCATGCACCAGCACGCCTGCATCGCGTGCTAGCGTGGCGGGGTTGCATGAGACGTAAACGATTACTTTCGGCGCAATTTTAGATTCAATAGATTTAATCAGCTCAAAAGCTCCATCGCGCGGCGGATCAACCAGCCATTTATCAAATTTTCCTAATTCTGCGAGCGATTCTGGCGTCATTTTGAACAAATCTGCCACGCCAAATTTCAGATTGCTAATTTTGTTTAAACTCGCGCTTTCATTCGCGCGCTCAACCAAATTGCTCAAGCCTTCCAAACCCAATACCGATGCGCCACTGCGCGCAATTGGCAGCGTAAAATTGCCAATGCCGCAGAAAAAATCGGCAATATTCTCGCCAGCTTGCGGCGCCAATAATTGTATAGCGCTATGTACCATTTCTTGGTTAATTTGCGGGTTCACCTGCGTAAATTCGTTCGGTTTAAACGGGTAAGTTAAATCAAATTCAGGTAGGCTGTAAGCTAATATCGGCGCGGATGCAGGGTAAAACGGTTTAATCGTATCAGGGCCTTTGGTTTGCGTCCAAATTTGCACGTGGTGCACGTTGGCAAAGGCTTTTAGCAAGGTTTCGTCGTTGGCATTCAAAGCATCCATAATGCGCAAAATCAGCACAATGACACTGCCCTCACCCACCGCCAGCTCAATTTGCGGCAGCTTATCGCGAATGCTCAACTCAATAATCATTTCTTGCAAAGGTGCGATTAAGGCCGAAACCTCGGGCACCAACACTTCGCAACTATTCATGTCTGCCACATAACGTGTGGCTTTCTCGTTAAAGCCCACCAGCACGCGCTGCTTTTTCTCTACATATTTCACGCTCAAACGCGCTTTGTGGCGATAACCCCAAGTTGGGCCATACAGCAACGGCAACATGTTTTCCGCCTTTACCTTACCAATGTGCCACAAATCATTTTCCAGCAAACGCTGCTTGGCGGTCACTTGCGCATTCGCATCTAAGTGTTGCAGCTTGCAACCGCCGCACAAGCCAAAGTGCGGGCATTTTGGTATTACGCGCTGGTTCGATTGTTTTAATACTTCTACCACATTGGCGATTTCGTAACTTGGCTTAATGTGGTGCGATTGATAAGTGACTTCCTCACTCGGGAGTGCACCATCGATAAAAATGGTTTTGCCATCCACATGCGCAACCCCGCGCCCCTCTTGGTCTAACGACTCGATAGTGGCATACTTGATTTCTGGGATGATGAGCGCTTGATTACGACTTCTGGGACGACGTGCCATGAAAAACCTAATTAAATTTGAGATGAGATTTTAACGCATTTTGTGGCGCAAACTGCTTCTACAACTCTAACGCTATTTCCAAGCAGCTAAAAATTCCGCCCAATGTGCGCCTTGGTAGCCGCTTAAAGTCTCACGCACTAGCTTAATCTCGGTCTCGTAAGCGGCTAGCGTTAAATGCCCGCGCATAAGTTGAAAGCGCAAAAATACCAAATGCGTATTGGCAACATCGGTCTCGCAGTAGTTGCGAATTGCCTCTATCTCGCCTGCTTTAAAAGCATCCCACACTTTACTGCCATCCATGCCCAGCTTGCCAGGGAAGCCGCAAAGCTGTGCAATATCGTCCAACGGCGCATTGGCGCGCGGGTTAAACATCGCCAGCACATCCATCAAATCGAGATGGCGCATGTGGTAGCGACTGATGTAGTTATTCCATTTAAAATCTTTGTCGTCCTCGCCTAAATCCCAATAGCGCAGCGCTTGCACTTTATTCACCATGGCGCGGTAATGCAACATCGGCAGATCAAAACCGCCGCCGTTCCATGAAACTATTTGCGGCGTATATTTCTCAATACCATCAAAAAAACGTTGGATAATTTCAGCTTCAGACGAATTGGCATCGCCCAAGCTCCACACTTTGAAATTGCTGCCTTCGCGCAAAGCGCATGAAATGGCACAAATTTTGTGCTGCTGCAAAGGCAAAAAATCACTGCCGTTATGTTGCCTGCGCTGATGAAATGCGATGTTCGCAACGTCTTCATCTGATGCGCCAGAAGGCACGTCCAATATGGTGCGCAGGCCAGTGATATCAGGGATAGTTTCAATGTCAAAAACAAGTGTCGGTGTCATGCGCTAAGCATACACGAAATGCAGTATTACGTGGATAGGTAGTGATGCTTGCGGGTTAGGCAAGCGCTATCACTTGATTCAAGACCTTTCCTTCTACCATTTGTAGGGTCTCTTCTTCTGCCTTGTGGATAAGTACGGGCGTGACCATCTCATTACCTGAAAATACAATGATGGCGTGACGTATTGGGTCATTTCTATTGAGCGGTGTAAATTTGCCAAATCCAAACTTCGAGTTTCGAATCACTTGCCATGCACCTTTAGGTTCAGCAAATTCCGGTTTAGAGAAATGGTAGCCAATTTCTTCTGTCGTCATACTTTGCAGTGAGTAGCCACTTTCTTCTGCCATAATCCTCCAGCAGATTTCATCCTCTCTGCTGGTGTTTTGCAGCTGGTAGAGATGCCAGTCGTCTTCATACTTCAACCGAAAAATGCTGTGAATCGAGCCTGTACTCGCGTTCATGGTGTAGTACACACCTTGGTCATCCAAGGTAATCGCCTTACCATAAGTTGGAAAACTAAAGACATTGCTTGAGACATTACTAGTCATGACAACACTCCTTTTACTTTACTTAACTAAAAGTAAAGCATAGTGCATGCCAACATTTGGGAAATTTAAGCCAAAAACAACAAGGGATTAATAGGTTATTTCAATCGGAAGCTTAATTCGAGAAAATAAATTGATGCTGACCCTTTAGTTCTTTGCGCTCCATAGGTGGCAAGTTGTACGTTCCCCCATAAACCATACACAAGAGAATGGATGTGTAATTGCTTCAAACCACGGATGAATGGTTGGGATGATTGCGTCGTCTGGTGTAATGATTTGGCCATCGGTGTAAACGAGTAACTCGATACGTTTTGCAGATGTTGTGTATTTCTTGCTGAGCTTATTGCGGATGATTCTCTCTGAGGGGTCAGAAGTAGAGAAGGTATCTTGGCGGGCTTTTGGCCCTGCTGCCTGCACTTGGGCAATAGAAGGCTCACTAACTCAAAGGCAATCGGCCCATCGCTCGCGTGAACACACAACAAATCAGGTTCTGGCTCGGGGCGACTGCTTACACTAAGCCACACATTTTCTATTCCCATGTAGCGCGCAAACTTAGCAAAAGCTGCCTGTTCGTTTTCTTGTTTTGAGGTGAGCGCGGTCGTCATGCTTGTGCCAGCTAACGTTTGAATTAAGGGGCGCCGTTAGGCGTCCCGCTTGAATGATGGGTTATGCATATTACTAACGTAAAACTCCAAAGATTCTGCCAATAAAAAAGCTGATTTCATCGACCATGCGCGGTGAAAAAAGAACTAAAACTGGCCAAGCCCATAAAAAATGAGTGCTTCCTTCAATGAGTCCGTATAGGCCAACTAAAAACAAAGCAATCATTATTGAGCGACGCGTCCAATCGAATGGCCACCAAATGCTAAGAAGCTGACCTGACAATTGTGCTTTTGATAGTTCCAATTTTTGCTTTTCTTCTGTAGAGAGATTGTCTTCTTTAAGAACTCGTGTGATTTCTTCAAGGACAACTTTAGCCTCGTTATATGATTCCCGATTCATTCGCATTCTGTCTTAGAAGCATAACGTGAAATAGACATCCTAATTGACACTTTATATTGCGTCAAAACGGATATTGTGTTGTTTTTAAAAATTAAAATATATAATAAAATCATGTTGTTAATTATTTTTAGTGCTGCCTAAATCTACATATTATTTTCGGCTTACTTCTTTACCCATCCGCCACCACTTTGGTAAAACCAGCCACTTTGTGCTTTATCTATCCAGCGACCTGCAAAGGTATTTTGAATGTCGCCCTGCCATTCTGGGTGGCCATTGGCAGTGGCGATTTCTTTATATAAATTGGTGCGGTCTGCGTTTTCGGCAGAAACCAGGCTATTGAAGCCACCACGATCTTTCAAAGGTACGGCCGTCGCATCTTTTATGGCGATAAACGCATCTTTAGTTAAGCCGACTGCACCACTGCTATAAAACGGGCCAAGCTGGCTATGACGCGCTTGCATGCTGGCTTTGAGGGCAGATATGGCTGGTGTATTCACCTCTAAATCAGCCGCGGCGGCTACCCAATTAGCGGTAAATATAGAGACAATAACTAATAAACTTAATAAGAATTTTTTCATGATATTTCCCTTTATTTTGCAGGTGCGTCGGTAGGAGCATCGGCTGGCGTTGGCTCTACAGGTTTGTCAGCAGGCGCATCTTGGCCTTGCTTAAGCTGCCAAACTTCGTCAATAATTTTATCGGCGGCTTTTTCGGCCGCGGCGGCGGGAAAGTAAATGTTAATGGTGACGCAAGCGGGTAAAATTGCAACCATGCTCAAACTAATAATCCATTTTTTTGTTGTAGTGTTTTTCATCTTAAAATCCTCTAGTATCTACTACTTAACTATCAGTTTAGTGTTGCCTTCAATTACCCTTTTAATGCGATCTACTAACTCGCTCCAGCCCACGGTTTGATTGTACCCCAACACGGTAATTGCGGGTATGCCACTGCCTTTAACGATGACATACCCCCCTGGCGTTGACTCGATGCCGCTCATTTCGCAAACATTGTTGCGTAATATGCAGCTTAAGCCCATTTTTTCGTAGTTAAATTCTTTAAAAAATCGTAATACACTGCGCTGCACCGCCGCTGCAGCGCCTGCCCCACCTAGTGAAGATATATTTTCTACCGCACGTTGTGAGATTTTTTTAAGATAATTGCCAGGGCTACTTTGTAGTTTGGCATCCATTTTTACAGGTTTCCAATTCAGCAATTCTAAGCCTAGCACGTCGCCATCCAGCTTGCCCTCAATGGCGCCAAAGCTGAAAGTGCGCGTTAAACTGCCCATATCAAGGTTGCGTAAGACTAAATCTGCGCTCAATTTTGGTGAATCGCCGAGTGGATTCTGCATGGTGAGTTGCGAGACCGTTGCGGTGCCGTCAAACACATTTAGCACCATTTCGCCATCGGTGGTTAAAATGCCGCCACTATAAGTTACAAGCGGTATTTCGGCCGATGCCTTGCCTTGCATCGTCGGCAATTTAAAGGCGCGGCTGGCATCGGGCATGGAGACAGGCGTAAGTGCCGCGCGCAAATGCCAATACCAATTATCGTTGATATATGCGGCAGAAATATCGCTCAATTTAAACGCGCCATCTAAAATGGGCAACTCTATACTAGGCGAAACTAGGGAATAACGATTAACCTCTGCGCCAATATTGGTGCGGCCTAGCGGCATGTTGAGCAATTGACCATTATTGTATGAAAAACTCACTTTTGTGGCCGCGTCGTAGCTCCACGGAATATCTGCATTCACATTGTAAAACGCAAATTTATGATTTTTATCATCGATATTGGCATCTTTTAGGCTGATTTTAAAAGTCTTTATTTGCGAATCCACCACGCTCACATTCAAAGCCGCTTTGCCGTCTAACTCAGCATTATTCAACATGGTTTTACCTAAAAAAGGCTTAAATAACAATGGATAAGCTTCAGCTAAATTTAAATTGGGCAAATCTGCGTTTAACTTTTGAATTTTGAAAGTTTTAGTATCAACTTGGCCGCTAAATTTTAAATCTCCTACTTTATCCAGCTTTAAAGTCGCGTTATCCAGCGTGAGAATATCGCCTTTTAAGCTGCCCGCAGCTTGCAGTTCGTGACCGCCATTGGCGAAATACAGAGGCTGCCAAAACACCTCGCCACTTTGCCAATTTAGCGCGCTGTTAAAATGTAACGTATCGCCCTCTTGCTTGGCAACCACAGTTAAATGACCAGTGAGTTTTTCGGCCGCGTGCAAGCCAGCTTCATCGCTAAAATTGGCACTTTGCAGATTGATATTGGCCGCAAAGCCCTTGGGTTGCGGCGTCACTTCTAGCGCGAATGGCAGATTGATACGCTCGGCAGTAAATTTTCCATCGTTACATTGCCACACTTCTTGCATTAAATTTGCAGGAACGAGGCAGTGCATTTGCGCTTTTGCCCAAGCTTTATCGCTGCTTTGCTTTAAATCGGTATCGAATGTTAAGGTTGGTTTGCCGCGATAATCCAAAAAAACATTGGCGTTACGCGCTTCTAATTTATCGTATTGAATATGTTGTGCTTTAATCGTATAGGTTGTTTGAGCCTTTAAATCCACCAAAATATTGGCACTGCGCACTACTGCATTATCATTTGTGATGGTATCGGCGCTAATGCTGATGGTGCTTACTGCAAACGCATTTTGCGCCAGCGCCAATAAACAAGCAAAAATTGCGCGCAGCAACATGCTTATGAAGGAAACACTCCAGTAGATAAATATCTATCGCCACGGTCACATACTATCGAAACAATCACCGCATTCTCCACTTCTTTCGAAATTTTCAATGCCGTGTAAAGCGCGCCACCGCTGGATATTCCCGCAAAAATACCTTCTTCAATAGCGAGTTTTCTGGTCATATTTTCCGCATTTTTTTGGTTCACATAACGCAGTTCATCTACACGGTTTGCGTCGTAAATTGTCGGCAAATATTCCTCTGCCCATTTGCGTATGCCTGGAATTTGGCTGCCCTCTTCGGGCTGGACCCCTATAATGCGAATAGCAGCATTTTGCTCTTTTAAAAATCTCGAAACGCCCATAATCGTGCCAGTGGTACCCATGCTGGAGACAAAATGCGTGATTTTCCCCGCTGTATCGCGCCAAATTTCTGGGCCGGTGCCCTCATAATGCGCAAGCGGATTATCAGAATTGCCAAATTGATCCAACACAATGCCTTCGCCCTCAGCCTGCATTTTCATGGCAACGTCGCGTGCCAGCTCCATGCTGCCGTCTTTTGGCGTCAATACTAACTCTGCGCCATAGGCCGTCATGCTTTGGCGGCGCTCAATACTTTGGTTATCTGGCATCACCAATACCATTTTGTAACCGCGCATCGCCGCCACCATCGCCAGCGCGATGCCGGTATTGCCACTGGTCGCCTCAATTAAGGTATCGCCGGGCTTGATCTCACCACGCATCTCGGCACGCGCAATCATGCTGTGCGCAGGCCTATCTTTCACCGAACCGGCAGGGTTATTGCCTTCTAATTTAAGCAAAATGGTGTTGCTGGTTTCGCCACCTAAGCGCTGTAACTTCACCAATGGCGTGTTGCCAACGTAATCGTCCAACGTTTTGTAGATCATTTTTTTTATTTTCTATTTAATTTTGCAAGATAAATAGCAAATATGCCAAAACCGATAAAGGCAATCAAACCCAATTGCGGCAAGGTCAGCCCAAACAGTGTCCAGTCAATTGCAGCGCAATCGCCTGTACCACGAAAGATAAGTTTAAATGCTTTTTGTAGTGGGAAATTATCAAACATATAATCGAAACCCACACCGCAATCGGCAATAATATCGCCCTTATGTGCTTGCAAATACCAATGCCGAATTGCCACGCCAGCGCCGCCCAGCGCAGTTACTACTTGCAATAAGGTCAATATTTTTTGCAACACAGTTTCTGGTTTTACGAACGCGGCAATCAAAAACAATACGCCCAAGCTCATAAATAAAATGCGTTGCGAGATGCACAGCGGGCATGGCTCTAGGTTATAGTGCGTTTGTATCAGCAATGCCAAGCCGACCAAGCCGAAACATTTTACAAAACCAATCAAATACCCAGTGCGGCCAATAAGAAGTTTGTTTAGCATAGTATTCTTTACAATATAATCTTAAAAAAGCATTTTAACGGATTGAGCAAACTTTGGCAGATTTACCAGCAAATTTAAACAACCCACATTTAGCCCCTAGCCACATACTGACCGTTTCCGAGTTAAATCGTTTGGCGCGCGAAGTATTAGAGCAATCTTTTCCGCTATTTTGGGTGTCGGGCGAGGTTTCTAATTTCACCCGCGCAGCCAGTGGGCATTGGTATTTTTCGCTTAAAGATTCAACCGCGCAAGTCAAATGCGTGATGTTTAAAGGCCGCAACAGCTATGTAGATTTTATTCCACGCGAAGGCGATAGTATTGAAGCGCGCTGTACCGTGACTTTATACGAGGCGCGAGGCGATTTTCAGCTCACGGTAGAATTCGTACAAAAAGCGGGTTTGGGCGCGCTGTTTGAAGCGTTTGAAAAATTAAAAATTAAACTTGCGCACGAAGGCTTATTTGATGGGGCTTACAAGCAAGCGATTTCAAAATACCCCAAAACAATAGGCATTGTCACCTCGCCCGATGCCGCGGCTTTACGCGACGTTTTAACCACACTCAAACGCAGAAATCCTAATATTAATGTGATTATTTATCCCACGCCAGTGCAAGGCAAAGGCGCGGCAGCGCTGATTGCCAAGGCTATTCACTCGGCCAGTCAGCGCGCCGAATGTGACACACTGATTATTTGCCGAGGTGGCGGCAGCATGGAAGATTTGTGGCAATTTAACGAGGAAATTGTGGCGCGTGCAATTGACGAATGCGCGATTCCCACTATTAGCGGCGTTGGTCACGAAACTGATTTTACTATTTGCGATTTTGTAGCGGACATGCGCGCCGCCACGCCCACCGCGGCAGCGGAGCTGGCTTGCATGGATATAGAAGCTCTAAAAACACAAATGCAGCAATTGTGGAACAGGCTGGCAAGGCGCATGGCGACTGGGCTGCAAGCCAATGCTCAAAAATTGGATTTTTTAGCGCGCAGATTGATTTCACCTTTACAACAAATTGAAAACAAAACCACTCAAATCAGCCAGATCAAACACCGCATGGATATTGCCTTGCAGCGACATCTACAAACACATGAGCAACATGTTTTACAATTAAAAAATAGCCTCGAACAACTCAATCCAAAAAATGTGTTGGTGCGCGGTTACGCCATGGTGCATGATGAAGCGGGGGAAATTATTAACACTACACAGCGGCTTAAAGTGAACAAAGCTGTGAATATTGTGTTTGCGCAAGGCAGTGCCGATGCAACGATTATTCGTGTCAAATCCGATTAAATTGCTAAATAATCTATTTTACGTATTGGTTTGCGCCTTTAATTGATTGATAATGCTGATTCGTTTTAAAGCCGCTAGCCTTTAACATCAAGACCCATGGATAATAATAACGCTCACAAGACCGCACTGCACACTATGGCGCTAGCCGCTCTGGGCGTGGTGTTTGGCGACATTGGCACCAGTCCAATTTACACCATGCAAGGAATTTTTTCGGCTGGGCATCATACTGTAGCACTCAACCCTAGCAACGTTTATGGCATTTTGTCGCTCATCACTTGGGCGCTTATTCTCATTGTTTCGGTTAAATACGTCGCATTTATTATGCGCGCCGATAACCGCGGTGAAGGCGGCATTATGGCTTTGCTGGCGCTCGCCAGCCGCAATGCTGAAGGTAACTCTAAAAAACAACGCAAAATCATGATGCTAGGCATTTTGGGCGCATGTATGTTTTATGCTGACGGCATGATTACACCGGCGATTTCGGTGCTCTCGGCAGTGGAAGGTTTAGAAATTGCCGCGCCGCACTTACAGGAAATAGTAGTACCGATTACTTTAGTGGTGTTAATTGGTTTATTTTGGGCACAAAGCAAAGGCACTGACGTGGTAGGCGCATTTTTTGGCCCCGTGATGTTATTGTGGTTTAGTGCTTTGGCAGTACTCGGCATTATTGGCATTGCTCACAATGTCACAATACTACACGCACTTAACCCGTTTTATGCAGTTGAATTTTTTATGCATCAACCATTAATCGCATTTATCTCGCTAGGCGCGGTGGTGCTGGCGGTCACCGGTGCGGAGGCTTTGTATGCAGATATGGGACATTTTGGACGTCGTCCCGTCACACTAGCTTGGTATGGCTTCGTATTACCCGCACTCTTACTTAACTACTTTGGGCAAGGCGCACTCATTCTGCACAATGCCGAAGCCATTAAAAATCCGTTTTATTTACTCGCGCCAGAGTGGGCGCTATTTCCTCTAATTATATTAGCTACCTTAGCCACGGTGATCGCTTCGCAAGCCGTGATTACCGGCGCATTTTCAATATCCCGCCAGGCGCTGCAATTAGGTTATTTGCCACGCATGCATATACAACACACTTCTGAAAGCATGCAAGGTCAAGTGTATATGCCACGCATTAATTGGAGCTTGATGATTGCGGTAATGGCGCTGGTGCTTGGCTTCCGCAGCTCGGGTAATTTGGCAGCCGCTTACGGCATTGCGGTAACAGGCAATATGATTATGACCACTTTACTGGCTTCAATCGTGTTTATCGAAATATGGCGCTGGGGCAAACTTAAAACCTATTTACTGGTGGCTTTATTTTTAACGGTTGATCTGGCATTTTTTAGTGCAAGTTTACTCAAAATACCTGATGGTGGTTGGGCGCCCTTACTAATTGGTATTTGCATATTTACACTCATGCTCACCTGGAAAACCGGCCGTTATTTAGTTTTCACACGCTTAAAATCCGAGGCCATGGCGATTGAGCCCTTTATTGAAGCGGTTGGTGCGCACCCGCCGCCACGCGTGCCTGGCACGGCAATATTTATGACACCGAACCCAGAAGGCGTGCCGCACGCCATGTTGCACAACCTAAAACACAACAAAGTGTTGCACGAAAAAGTGGTGATTTTAACCGTGCGCTTTTTAGATTTTCCGCACACCAATAGTGAAGAACGCGTGAGTGTGGAGGCGTTGCCATACGAGTTCTATCGCGTTACCGTGCGCTACGGCTTTAAAGACGAGCCTGATTTGCCGCGCGATTTAGCCTTATGCAGCAAATATGGCTTAGAATTTGACCCTATGGATACCTCGTACTTTATCGGCAAAGAAAGCTTAATCGCCAGCAGCAAATCGGGCATGGCTTTTTGGCGCAAAAAAGTCTTTATCAGCCTGTTTCGCACCGCAGAAACCATTACCAACCAATTTAAACTACCACCTAACCGCGTTATTGAATTGGGCTCACAATTGATGATTTAATAATTGTATTCAACCATTTTACGAGCAATACGTTAGTATCGTTTATCTACTTAGGATTTAAGGAAACCATAATGAAAAAATTAACCTTAGTACTTTTAACCGCGCTCTCCTTGCAAATAGGCGGTTGCGCCACCACCACCAAAGACAGTGTTTCTGGCGTAAATCGCTCGCAATTTATGCTGTTGTCTGCATCGCAAGTCACTAGCATGTCTAGCCAAGCTTATACGCAAACCCTTAAAGAAGCTGAAACCAAAAAAACCCTTAACGCCGACAAAGCCCAATTAGACCGCGTGCGCACAATATCGAACCGCCTCATCGCGCAAGTTGGCGTATTTAGGCCAGATGCCACGCAGTGGAAATGGGAGGTGAACGTGGATAAAAGCGACCAGGTGAATGCCTACTGCATGCCTGGCGGCAAAATTATGGTGTATACCGGCCTAATTGAAAAACTAAATGCAACCGATGACGAACTTGGCGCGGTAATCGGCCACGAAATTGCCCACGCCTTGCGTGAGCACGGTCGTGAGCGCATGTCGCAAGCCTATGTGCAACAATTTGGCTTGCAAGCGCTAGCAGCCTTTGTTACTGGCTCTGCAGGCACCGCTGCTGTGCAGGCTGCAGGTATGGGCTCACAACTATTTTTTGCTTTGCCAAATAGCCGTTTGCAAGAAACTGAAGCTGACAAAATTGGCTTAGAACTGTCTGCCCGCGCAGGTTACAACCCAGAAGCAGCAATTACTTTATGGCAAAAAATGAGTAAATTAGGCGGCGCTAAACCACCACAATTTCTTAGCACGCACCCCGCCAATGAAACCCGTATCGCTGAATTAAGTGCTTTGGTGCCAAAAGTAAAACCGCTTTACGAAGCCGCTAAAAAATCATAATTAATTTTAAATTTATCAAAAACGCGTGCAAGTCCCGCGCTTTTTTTATGGCTAATTGATGAGATGAGTTAAAATAACGTTTTTGTTAATCTAACTTAACTTTATTTAAACCAATTAGAGAACCTTATGGATCCACGTCAAAGTATCATCGAAGCGGCATTTGAAGACCGCGCCAACATCAACCCAGTCAACGCATCCGCTGAAGTTAAATCTACCGTTAATTCTATCATTGCCGATTTAGACGCAGGCAAGCTACGCGTAGCTTCGCGCATTGGTGATACACAAACTTGGGAAACGCACCAATGGTTGAAAATGGCGGTTTTGCTGTCGTTTCGTTTAGAAGATAACGTACTGATGGATGACGGCGTGACGCGCTACTTCGACAAAGTGCCGCCAAAATTTGCCAATTACTCTGAAGAAGATTTTAAAGCCGGCAGCTTCCGCGTAGTGCCAAACGCCATTGTGCGTCGTGGTTCATTCATTGGCAAAAATGCGGTACTCATGCCCTCGTACGTCAATATCGGCGCGCATGTGGGCGAAGGCACTATGGTGGATACTTGGGCGACGGTTGGTTCTTGCGCACAAATCGGCAGACATGTACATCTTTCTGGAGGCGTGGGCATAGGCGGCGTACTAGAGCCAGTGCAAGCTGGCCCAACCATTATTGGCGACAACTGCTTTATCGGCGCGCGTTCTGAAGTAGTTGAAGGCGTGGTGGTGGAAGATAACTGCGTGATTTCGATGGGCGTTTACATTGGCCAAAGCACCAAAATTTACGACCGCGAAACTGGCGAAGTTTTCTACGGCCGCATACCTGCTGGCTCTGTGGTAGTTTCTGGCAACTTGCCTTCTAAAGACGGTAGTTACAGCCTTTATTGTGCAGTCATCGTTAAAAAAGTAGATGCAAAAACACTAGGTAA
>JANYGD010000149.1 GCA_025359405.1 Methylotenera sp.
GGTTATTGGTTATATATCGGTGATAATGATGTGGTGCATTTGGCCGAATATAAAACTCCCGAGCCGCCGCAACTCAACGTGCATGGCACTTATGACCATGTATCGTTTACCTGCACCGATATGCCGGCGATGGAAGCGCATTTAGCCAAACATAGCATCGCTTATACCACACGTATTTTGGCGAATGGTGTGCGTCAAATTAATCTGAAAGACCCTGCTGGAAATGGTGTGGAACTCAATTTCGAAGAGTTCTGGAATCCCGATTACGTCATGCGGCCATCCGGCGACCCGAATCAACCTGTGTGACTCGTGTCACATACACGCACTTGAATAAAACTAAAATACTAGAATCTAGTCCTAGTTTTTGTGGTGTGCGTTAAGCGAGTGAATGGTAAGTATGGAGAATGTATGCGTTTGAGTAAATTTTTATGCACCTCCCTAGCGAGCGCTATTTTATTGGCCTGCAGCGTATCTGCATTTGCGGAGCCAGACCCGAAATTATGGCCGGTGATGAAAGAAGCGTTTTTCGCAAATCGCGAGATGCAAGAAGTCGATTTTATTAAAGTCGATGCGCCGCGTCGCGCTGAAAGTGGCGCGCAAGTGCCTGTAACTTATAGTGTCGATAACGCCGCGGCAAACGGTGTGGTAATTAAAAAGCTCTATGCATTTGTGGATGCCAACCCGATTCCGCTCACAGCAACTTACCATTTAACCGATATGCTCGGGAATTTTCAGTTATCGACAAGAATTAGGTTCGAAACCGACGCTTTTGTGCGCTTGGTGGGCGAAACGGCCGACGGTAAATTATATGTTGCTTCACGCCCAATCCGCGCCGCAGGCGGCTGCGGCGGCACGGTAGATGGTGATGAGGCGGCGATTCGCGCATCGGCAGGTAAAATTAAATTTAAGGTGGAAGAGCCAGTAAAAATTGGCGACGCAACGGCTGCCACTTTTAACATCAAACACCCGATGCGCACGGGTTTGCAGCGCGAATTGGTTTCGCAAGGTTTTGTGCCGGCGTTTTACATTAAAAAATCAGAGTTCACTTATAACGGCAAGCCTGTTTTGACCATAGATGTGGGCGTGGGCACAGCTGAAGATCCGTATTTTAAATTTAATTTTGTGCCAGATGCACCAGGTAAACTAGATGTGACGGCGACGGACAACGAAGGTAAAAGCTTTACACAAGAAGTTGAAGTGAAAGGCTAAGTTTAAACTATTAAAAAAGGCCTCCAATTGGAGGCCTTTTTTGTTTTGGTAGTGCTAGAATAAACCTATGGGATTTGATTAAATTTTGGGAGATTATGATGAAAAGCTATCGAAAAGAACTCTGGTTTAATCCACCCACCCGTGTGGCGTTTATACGCATTACCGACCAAGTGCTGGAATGTTTGCGCGAAAGCGGCGTGCGTGAAGGTTTGGTGTTAGTAAACGCTATGCACATTACCGCCAGTGTGTTTATTAATGACGATGAGCGCGGCTTGCATCACGATTACACACAATGGCTAGAGCGCCTTGCTCCGCATGAGCCTGTGAGCGGCTATCGCCATAACGACACGGGCGAAGACAACGCCGATGCGCATATGAAGCGTCAGGTGATGGGGCGCGAAGTGGTGGTAGCAATTACCGATGGTCAGCTAGATTTTGGCCCATGGGAGCAGATTTTTTACGGTGAGTTCGACGGCAGACGTAAAAAACGTGTGCTGGTGAAAATTATAGGCGAGTAAAAGCCAAAACCGAGTAAAATTGTTGCTTCAACTGCCTTTAATGTAGCTTTCTAATTCTTTAATCAGGCGTTGCTGATAGGTAATCGTTTCTTTTACCAAATCACCTAGCGAAAGCATGCCAATTACTCTGTCATTATCCAACACTGGTAAATGCCGAATGTGTTTGTCAGCCATCATGTTCATGGCTTTCTCAACTAAATCATCCGGTTTGCCAGATAATACCTTGGTTGTCATCACTTCATGAATTTGCGTAGTTTTAGATGAGCGGCCTTGCAGTACTACCTCGCGCGCGTAATCACGCTCTGAGAATATGCCCACCATTTTGCCATCTTGCATCACCGCAAGTGCGCCAATTTTGTATTCGGCCAAAATTACCAATGCATCAAAAACAGGACGATTTGGCGCGATTGAAATCAATTCTTTATGTTTTTTATCATTTAAAATTTGTAGTAATGTTTTCATGATTTCCTCCCACTTAAAGCCTGAATAAAAATATACACCTTATAATGGTAATAGCAAATTTTTAAACACATATAGTCATGCAAAAAAAACTCATTATTAAAGCCTTTGCCGCACTGTTTGTACTCACCCTCATTTGGGGATATAACTGGGTGGTGATGAAGACTGCCGTACAATACGCCAGCCCTTTTCAGTTCGCCGCGCTACGCACTTTTTTAGGCGCGATGCTGCTGTTTTTAGTGCTTTTTTTGAGCAAAAGACCACTCGTGTTAAAAGAATTCCCGACCATGCTGGCGCTAGGTTTACTGCAAACATGCGGCTTTACAGGCTTATTGATTTGGGCCTTGGTGCAAGGCGGCGCGGGCAAAACCGCTGTGCTGTCGTACACCATGCCGTTTTGGGTGATGCTATTTGCATGGCCGATGCTGGGCGAGAAAGTGCAAGGCTGGCAATGGTTGGCGGTTGCATTCGCGCTATTTGGTATCGTGCTGATTTTTGACCCTTTGCACATAAAATCGGATGGTTTTAGCATGTTTTTGGCGTTGTGCTCGGGTATTTCATGGGCGATTTCGGCGATTGTTTCTAAAAAACTGCACAAGCGCGCGCCGCATTTAGATTTGCTCAATATCACGGCTTGGCCTACTTTGCTGGGTTCTCTCCCCATCATTATTCTTGCGTTAATATTACCTGCGCCGCCCATTCAATGGACACATACATTTATGCTCACCATCGTTTATAGCATTTTTTTAAGTGGCTCACTCGCATGGGTATTGTGGTTGTATGCCCTACAGCGCCTGCCTGCTGGTGTGGCGAGCATGGCTTCAATGTTGGCGCCTGTGATAGGCGTAGTTGCGGCTTGGGTACAATTAGGCGAACGACCAGGCAATGTCGAACTCACGGGCATGTTGTTCATAGCATTGGCTTTGGTAATTATTTCAGCCATTACTATTAGAAAGCATCAGGCTGTGGATAGTGCGCAAGGCCAAGAATAATGGTGACAAATTTAGACGTGGTAAAATTATCTTTTTGAATTAAGGGTTGGCAGCATGGCAGGTCATAGTAAATGGGCAAACATTCAACATCGCAAGGGCAGGCAAGATGCTAAGCGCGGTAAAATTTTTACCAAAATTATTAAAGAAATTACCGTGGCAGCGCGCTTGGGTGGTGGCGATGCCGCCATGAATCCTCGTCTGCGCGCCGCCGTGGCAGAGGCTAAAGAAGAAAATATGCCGGCTGACAATATCATACGTGCTATTAAAAAAGGTACGGGCGAGCTAGAGGGCGTGAATTACGAGGAAATTCGTTACGAAGGCTACGGCATTAATGGTGCGGCGATTATTATCGATTGCCTCACTGATAACAAACAACGCGCGGTGGCCGATGTGCGTCACGCGCTGACTAAATTTGGCGGCAATTTAGGCACCGATGGCTCGGTTGCCTTTATGTTTAAACATTGCGGCAGTATAGTTTACCAGCCTGGTACTTCGGAAGACAAGGTAATGGAAGCGGCGCTGGACGCGGGCGCTGAGGATATTGTGACAGATGAAGATGGCAGCATTGAAGTGATTACGCCGCCGAATGACTTTATGGCGGTGAAAGAGGCGATGGAAGCAGCGGGCCTAAAATCCGTATTGGCCGAGGTAGTGATGAAGCCGTTGAATGAGGTTGAGTTTGAAGGGGAAGATGCGGTAAAAATGCAGAAAATCTTGGATGCACTGGAAGATCTTGACGATGTGCAAGACGTTTACACAACAGCTATTTTAGAGGATGCGTGAGCGAAATTCGCATCTTAGGCATTGATCCAGGCTTACGCCTTACGGGCTTTGGTGTTATTGAAAAAGTGGGTGAAAAAATCACTTATATTTCAAGCGGGGTGATTAAAACAGCTTCTGCTAAAAAGAATACAGTAGAAGGTGAAGCAGATAGAGAAGAATTACCTGCGCGGCTGAAGATTATTTTGGACGGGCTTTTTGAGGTGATTGATACTTACAAGCCCAACCAAGTGGCGGTGGAAAAAGTGTTTGTGAATGTGAACCCGCAATCAACCTTATTGTTAGGCCAGGCGCGCGGCGCAGCGATTAGCGCGGCGGTCATACGCAATTTAACAGTAGCGGAATACACGGCTTTGCAGGTCAAGCAGGCAGTGGTTGGCAACGGACATGCGCAAAAAGAGCAAGTGCAAGAAATGGTGAAACGCTTGCTTAATCTGCCTGCAGCACCAAGCCCAGATTCAGCGGATGCGTTAGCTTGCGCCATTTGCCACGCACATGGTGGACAAGGGCTTGGCAAGCTGGCGACAGCAGGTTTTCGCGTAAAGAATGGCCGCTTAATAGGATAAAAAGACAAGATGATTGCACGCTTAACAGGTATTTTGGTTGATAGATCGCCGCCACAAGTGGTGATAGATTGCAATGGCGTGGGTTACGAGGTAGAAGTGCCAATGAGCACGTTTTACAACTTGCCAGAAGTTGGCGCAAAAATTCAATTATTGATTCATTTTGTGGTACGCGAAGATGCGCAGTTGCTGTACGGTTTTGGTAGCGAGCAAGAAAAAAGCACATTTAAACAATTGCTTAAAGTGAATGGTATCGGTGCGAAATCGGCGCTGTCAATTTTAAGTGGTGTGAGTATCGATGACTTGGTAGAAGCGGTGAATCGGCAAGAAGTAGGCATGCTCACACGTATTCCGGGCATTGGCAAAAAAACCGCCGAACGTTTGTTACTGGAGCTTAAAGACAAATTTGCGGTCACTGGCTCTACTACTACCAATAGTCTGCCTAAATCGGCCAGTTACGATATTCTCAATGCTTTGGTAGCATTGGGCTATCACGAGCGCGAAGCGGCCGGTGCAGTTAAGTTGCTGGATAAAGATGTTAGCGTGGCCAATGGCATTAAGCAGGCGTTAAAAAGTCTTTCAAAATAGAGGTAACGGACATTAAAAATATTGCGATTTTGTGTTTAATGTTAATGCTAGGCCTTCTTGTGCCCCATTTGGCGCAAGCCTATACGGGCGTCACCATTGTAATAAATGCACCTACGCCTGTGAATCTTGAGTTTGTAGAGTATTTTAAAAACGAGCTAGTGAGTACCAAAAACACCAACCTTAGGGTGAATGTGGTTGTTCTGAAAGAGACAGAAAAGTTGGTGGTGGCAGAAAATAGTGAATTAGTGATTGCTTTAGGAGTAACCGTGCTTGAGGCCGCTAGTAAATTAAAGCATACCACGCCGGTACTGGGTGTATTTACATCATTGCCTGTGTTTAACGAGATATTGGTAAAAAGTAGGCGTGACCTTGGAAACTTTAGTGCCATTGTGTTAGATCAGCCTTATTGGCGGCAATTGTCACTGGTAAGAGCAATTTTACCTGATGCTAAAAAGGTGGGAATTTTGTTAGGTTCAGCTTCGTCACAGTATACTGATGATATAAAAGAAGAGGGTGAAGAAAGAGCATTTAGTATTATGGAAGAGAATGTTTATCAAGAAACCGATTTAATGCCTAAATTAAAAAAACTGCTAGGAACCACCGATGCATTATTAGCGATTCCAGACGGTTTAATTTACAACCGTGAAACTGCACAATCTATTTTATTTACAAGTTATCAATATCAAAAACCTGTGTTTGGCTATTCTCAATCGTACGTGCGTGCTGGTGCGCTAGCTTCGATGTATAGCAGCAGCAAACAGTTTGCTAGGCAAGCAGCAGAAATTGCTGTTAAATCACAGTTAAAACCAAGTTTGTTACCGCCGCCACAGATGCCTAAATATTTTTCAATCACACTGAATTACCAAGTTGCACATTCGTTAAATATTTCATTGATGGATGAACTGACGCTATACAAGAAAATGCTAGAGGCAGAAACTATAGAACTGATGGAACATGAAGAAATCAAGCACTAAAAAATTAGGTTTTAACAATTTAGGCATTAAATCAAGGGTGATTTTTTTGGGCACCATACCTGCCTTGCTGTTTGCTGTTATTTTAGCGGGTTATTCTATTTCTAATATTTTTGGTGTTTTGAGTCAGTCTTTGCATGATCGAGGACGAGTTATTGCTTCACAACTCGCGCCTGCAGCCGAATATGGTGTTATCTCGGGTAATACTCAAATTTTGCAGAAATTAGTACAACAAGTACTTTCCACCGAGCAAGAAGTTAAAACGGTGTTGGTAGTGGACAAAAAAGGTCAAGTGTTGGCGCTAAACGGGCCAGAAATACCAAAAGAGCAAATTGCCCAAATTAAACAAGATAATGTGCAAGAATTAAAACTGAGTAAAGGTATTATTTTTATATCACCCATTTATCGAACTTTAGTAGAAATTGATGATTTTAGTGGCTTATCTGAAAGCGAAGTAAAACAAAAAAAAATAAGTTCTGAGATGGCAATTGGTCAAATCTATATTGAACTTAGCAACCAAAATTTAAAAAACCTCAGGCGAAATTTGGTCACGAAGATTGTGCTAATAGGGCTGTTAGGCCTGATGTTAAGCGTGTTAATTGCATGGCGAATTGGTCGAAATATTACTAAACCGATTCAAGAAATTGCACATGCGGTAAATAAAGTAAGGGAGGGCTCTTTTGCACAAACTATTATCGAAGATTCGAGTGGCGAATTAAAAACTTTGCAAAAAGGCTTTAACTCGATGTCGTCCAGCCTTAAACAAGCCTATGAAAGCATGCAAGATAAGGTGAATGATGCCACTAAAATGCTGCGCCACCAAGCACAACACGATGATTTAACAGGGTTGATTAATCGTCGAGAATTTGAAGTGAGGCTAGAGCGTAGCTTAAAAAGCGTTCATGATAATAATGCGCAGCATGTATTTTGTTACCTTGATTTAGACCAATTTAAACTTGTCAATGACACCTGCGGCCATGCGGCTGGAGATGAATTACTTAGACAAGTCAGCATATTATTAGCCAATCGAATGCGTGATAGGGATACTTTGGCGCGCTTGGGCGGTGATGAATTTGGTTTATTACTTGAAAATTGTAGTTTATCTGACGCCAATCAAATCACCAATGCGCTACTTAAGTTGGTGCGTGATTATCGATTTATTTTTGAGGATAAAATTTTTAATATCGGCGTCAGCATTGGCCTGGTAGTGATTAATTCTAGCTTTGAAAGTGTGAGCGATATTATTCATGCGGCTGATATGGCTTGCTACTCTGCAAAAAAAGCAGGTCGCAATCAGAGTTTCTTGTTTAGTGCGGGTGATATTGAGGTGACGCAACGCCGTAGTGCTGTTGAGGCAGTTGCCGATATTACCGATGAAATCGATGACGAGCAATTTATGTTGTATTGCCAGCCGATAGTGCCACTCACATCCGATGTGCCGCAACGGCATCATTATGAAATTTTAATTAGAAAAATTAGTCCAGATGGCAGAATCATGCTGCCAACCACGTTTATACCCTCTGCTGAGCGTTATCATCTGATGCCTAACATTGACCGTTGGGTGATTAAAAATACATTTGCCACATATCGTCAGTTGCTCAATAAAAGCCAAGAAAAATGTAACTATGTGTTTTCTATTAATTTATCGGGCACCTCGCTGGGCGATAAAAGCTTGTTGGGTTATATTCGTGAGCAGTTTGCAATTTATGCCATTCCGCCGGAAGCTATTTGTTTTGAAATTACCGAAACAGCCGCGATAGTGAATTTAAAAAACACCATTAATTTGTTTACTGCGTTAAGAAAGTTAGGCTGCAGCTTCTCGCTGGATGACTTTGGAAGCGGCATGTCATCGTTTATGTATCTTAAAAACTTTGAAGTGGATTTTCTTAAAATTGATGGTTCTTTTGTGAAGGAAATGGATATTAATAAAATTGATCATGCCATGGTGCGTTCGATTCACAGCGTGGCAGAGGCCATGAATATAAAAACGGTGGCCGAATTTGTTGAAAATGAAGCTATATTGAGAGAATTGAAAAACATTGGCGTACACTATGGTCAAGGTTTGTATTTAGGCTCACCACAACCAATTAAAAAATTGATTGAGAATTTTTCAATATTAAATCCATAATATGAGCGTTTTAATCCCAACTAAATTTATTAATTAGAAAAAATGATCGAAACAGACCGTCTCATTGCCCCTGTCGCAGAAAGCCCTCAAGAAGAAGCCATAGAGCGCGCGCTACGCCCCAAGGTGCTTGAGGAATATGTTGGACAAGAAAAAGCACGTGGTCAACTGGAAATTTTTATTAACGCTGCACGTGGTCGTAGCGAGCCGCTAGATCATGTGCTTTTGTTTGGGCCGCCAGGCTTAG
>JANYGD010000111.1 GCA_025359405.1 Methylotenera sp.
TTAAAACTATTGGTTAATGAGATTAGAATTAAAGGCGACGAAGCAGAAATATCAGGTAGTTATGCTGTATTGGCTGGGGCGATTGCAGAAACAAAAAAGGGCACGCTTGGAAGGGTGCCCACTTTTGCATCGAATTGGCTCCTCGACCTGGGCTCGAACCAGGGACACACGGATTAACAGTCCGTTGCTCTACCGGCTGAGCTATCGAGGAATCGGTAGGACTTGTGAAGGCGTGATAATACTGATTTAGCGGACTTTGGTCAATCATTACGCGTATAATTTAAGCATTAACTGATGAATAAATCTAAAAAAATATTAATTGCTGCAGCCCTTGTTATTGGCTTGCTGCTTATTTTGCCATTTTTGATCCCCATGCAGACTTATTTGCATGAGGCAGAAAAAATAGCAAGCGAAAAACTTGGCGCGCCCGTCACTATTAATTCAGCTCATTTATTCCTGCTGCCCAGCCCGCGCGTGGCAGCCAGCGATATTGTGGTAGGAAAAAATCAAGAGCTTAAAGTGGATAGTTTGGTGCTTGTGCCCACCATTAGCACTTTGTTTTCTGCCACTAAAATACTCGATTTAAAAATAAGTAAACCAGTGATTAAAAAAGCCGCTTTAGACTTTATTTCTGCGCTTAAAAAGTCAGATAATGGCGAAGCCGCTACAGTGAATATTCGGCATATTAAAATCGACGATTTGCAATTGGTCTGGCCTGATACCAAGTACCCAGCCATGAATGTAGAGGCCACGCTGACAGGTGCGAATAAGCTGGAATCTGCAATAGTAGAAACCCTTGATGGCAAGCTGAAAGCCGATGTAACGCCAAATGGTGATGAGCAGTTGATAGTGGTAAGCGCCAACAAATGGACTTTGCCAGTAGGCTTGCCCTTGTTGATTGATAACGCCAAGCTAGAGATGCACTTAAAAGACAATCGCTTAAACATACCTAACATTGATATTGCACTTTATGGCGGCAAATTAACCGGTGATGTGGTGTTGAGTTGGGATAAAAGTTGGCGCACGAGCGGCAATTTGAGTGTGAATAATTTATCGGTGCAGCAACCTAGCAGTATGGTGAGTAAATCGGTCTATTTAAGCGGAAACTTATTTGGTAAAGGTAATTTTTCTGCCACCGCCAAAGAGGCTGGCCAGTTATCAGACAATTTACAGACAAACTTTCAATTTAAAGTAAACAATGGTGTTTTGCACGGGCTAGATTTGGTGAAAGTGGCGAGTTTGTTATTAAAGCAAAACCAAGGCGGTGGCGAAACGCAGTTTGATGAGTTTTCTGGGGTATTGACCAGCGCTGGTAAGCAATATTATTTGCATAATCTTAAAATAAGCTCTGGCTTACTAGCTGCGACAGGACAGATTAAAGTAAAACCCAATAAAACGTTAGATGGTGCTGTAGAGGTAAACGTGAAAAGTGGGATGGGCTTGGCTGCAATTCCATTAGAAGTTTCTGGCACGGTGAGCAATCCAGTGGTATTGCCTTCAAAAGCCGCATTGGCTGGCGCACTTGCAGGCACGGCGATTTTAGGCCCTGGCGTGGGAACCAACTTGGGTATTAAGGCGGGTGGTGCGGTGGATAAGCTTAAAGGCCTATTTGGCAACAAAAAATAACGATATTTAAAGAAAGTAGACAGCAATGTTTAGTATCTCAGTACCATGGTGGGAGCTGGTGGTAAGAAGCTTGGTGGTGTATGCGTTTTTGATTGTATTGCTGCGCTTAACCGGTAAGCGACAGATAGGCCAGCTTTCACCTTTCGATTTGGTGCTTTTGCTCATACTATCTAATGCTGTGCAGAACTCCATGAATGCTGGCGATAATTCGCTGGTCGGTGGTTTGATATCAGCTATAACTCTTGTTGCAATCAATTATTTGGTCGGTTTGATTACGTTTAAGAGCAAAAAACTTGAAGCAATTATCGAAGGCAGGCCGCAAGTATTAATTCATCAAGGCAAACTGTTCGAAGAGGTGATGAACGAGGCAAAATTGACACGACATGAATTAGATTCGACCTTGCGACAATCAGGATATTTTGAGATTAAAGACATTAAGCTGGCAATACTCGAGAACAATGGTAGCGTGACTGTGCAAGGCTATGAGAAGCAATAATAGTAATTAAAGCCTTGGAAAGGCTTATTTGAGCGCCTTTTCAATTCTATCTAACGCGTTGCGTAAATTATCCATGCTGGTGGCGAATGAGATGCGGAAATAGCCCTCTGCGCCAAATGCAGAGCCGGGCACTACGGCAACATCAAAGCTTTCTAACAAGTATTCCGCAAACGCCATATCGGTTGCCGCGCTAATTTTGCCAGCTTTGTGCAAGTTTTTAATTGCCACACGCGCATCCGGGAAGGCGTAAAACGCGCCGCCCGCCATTAGGCAGTGTAAGCCAGGCATGGCATTGAAGCGATCTACCACGTATTGATGGCGCTGTTTAAACGCCACTACCATCGGCTTAATGCACTTTTGCGAGCCAGTTAATGCGGCAACTGCGGCATACTGCGAGATAGAAGTAGCATTGCTGGTCGATTGGCTTTGCAGAATTTCCATGGCTTTGATGATATTCGCTGGGCCTGCAGCGTAACCAATACGCCAACCCGTCATAGAATAGGCCTTAGAGACGCCATTTAGCACGATACAACGGCCTTTTAGCACTGGCACAGCGTTGAGTATGTTATAAAACTTATCGCCTGTTAAATTCACGTGTTCGTACATATCATCCGTAGCCACCAGCACGTTTGGATATTTAAGTAACACTTCGCCCAAAGCTTTCAACTCCTCTAGGCTGTACACCGCGCCGGTAGGGTTCGAGGGTGAGTTAAACATCACCAATTTGGTTTTAGGTGTAATGGCCGCTTCTAATTGCTCGGGTAGCAGCTTAAAGCCTTGCTCTATGCCGCAATCGATAATCACCGGCACGGCTTCGGCCACCATGGCGATATCGGCGTAGCTCACCCAATATGGCGCGGGCACTATCATCTCATCGCCTTTATTCAGCACCGCCAAACATAAGTTAAAAATAGTTTGCTTGCCGCCGACGCCAACAATCACTTCGTTTACTGTGTAATCAAAGCCGTTTTCATTTTTAAATTTAGCCACCACCGCTTTTTTAAGGCTGGGAATGCCGCTGACAGGCGTATATTTGGTAAATCCCGCGTCAATGGCCGCTTTGGCAGCATCTTTAATGTGTTGCGGCGTATCAAAATCTGGTTCACCCGCGGCCAAACCAATCACATCGCGGCCTTCAGTCTTGTATTTAGCGGCTTTTGCGGTGATGGCAAGGGTGGGGGATTCTTTAATGGATTGAACGCGGTGCGATAAAACGGAGTGACTCAAAATAAATCCTTGATTTAATACTTAGGCATAGAAAACGTTATTTTACGCAAAAAAGCGGTTTTTCGGAAATTTAAAATAGTAAGAGATAAACAAGCCATCATTGCGGACTGGATCCGCAATTGGGCACCATTTCACCAGATGCTGAATCAAGTTCAGCATGACAGTGCTATTTTTTAGCTAGCAAGCCGCGCCACAGCCCAACATTTCGCTATATTCAGCCGCTACATCTTTATTAATGTCATTCAATGCAGTTTGAATACGGTGCATTTCGGCGGCATCGCCACGTGTTTTGGCCAGCGCGC
>JANYGD010000168.1 GCA_025359405.1 Methylotenera sp.
ATACGCGCTTTTAGTGCCGTTCCAGTTTCTCCAAACACCAATCACTTGCTCGACTGGGTTAAGCGCACGCCCCATCAATATGGTACACACGATCATCATGCCAGGTGTAATTTTTCCATCCAACACCAGCAATGCCGCAAAACCTAGAATGAGCGATTGCAAAGTCACACGCACAAACTTGGTTGTAGCTGCAATAATGCCAGCCTTTTCGCTTGCCTCTGCTTGCAGATTTAAAAACTTAGCATGTAAACCAAACCAGCGTTTTGTAAAATTGGGTAGCATGCCCATAGCTTCAATCACTTCAGCATTACGCAAATTATTATTAGCTAAACTACTTGCATTTACCGCCATAGAGTTAGCTTCTGCCAAAGGCTTTTTGGTAGCTTTTTCATTCCAAATAGCTAAACACATGTGTATAAAAGTGCCACACACTGCAAAAACACCTAGGTACGGATGCACCAGAAAAATGATGAGTAAATAAATGGGAAACCAAGGCGCATCGAAAAATGCAAACAGCGCATTGCTGCTTAAAAATTGACGCACAGTGGTTAAATCTTGCAAAGCTTGACCTGCATTGCTGCCTGCACGCTTTAAGTTTTGCTCAAACGCGGCGGTATACACACGCTGGTTCAGCTTCATATCCAGCTGAGAAGCGATGCGTATCAATACAAAGCTGCGTACAAACTCCAAAGCGCTCATGATAACAAATGCTGCAACGATCATAATAGTAATAAGCAGCAAGGTGGTTTGATTGCGGCTGGACAAAACACGATCATATACCTGCAACATGTAGAGCGAAGGCACCAGCATCAACAAATTAATGATGGCGCTAAAAACTGCAACAGTTTTAAACGCAGATTTAAAACTATTAATTGCTTGCGCTAATTCACCTTCAGGTAACTTAAGGTTATTTAACATCACTGTGTACCTAAGTTATTCATTTATATTTGATTGTTAGTTTACATTAATTAATTGCATTCTCTTTCATTTTTAGTAGTTTATGCAATAGTCCTAATGAGTACGAGAAAAGTAAGGCAAGTATTTTCCTTAATATAATTGCTATGTGTTGATCCAAGGTGCTATAAAATATACTAATTTATGAAATAATTTACATTTTGTAGAGCATAAAATGAATACTATCAATATAGTAGAACTAGAAAATACAAGTTTTCAAGTAACAATCAATGGCAACTCAACAACCACGCACAAAGTGACAGTACAGCCTGATTACGCACCAAAGTTGACTGCCGGCAAAATAACTACCGAGCAATTGGTGAAAAAATCGTTTGAATTTTTGCTGGAGCGTGAATCGAATACTAGCATTTTACGTAGCTTCGATTTAAGTGTAATTGCGCACTATTTTCCTGAATATGAGCGCAAAATTAAGGTATAAATTTAGCTACTGCTGACAAGTAAATCAATTGCTAAACCAGCCGCAGTAAACCCAAACGGTGCAGTGACGCACACGCTAGAGCCATAACCCGCGCAATTTAAACCAGTAATAGAACTGTTTGAATTATTTTCAACATCACTAGCACCCCCATCGATATTGACCTGTGGGGCAGAGACATTTTCATCCGAATAGATGGCTTGAATGCCAAATTTGGCAGATTTTTTTGTATTAGTTGCTTTGGGAAAATGAAAATCGCGGCGCAACTGGTTACGCACTTTTGCCAACAATTTATCACCTTGTACATAAGCCAAATCGGCCACTTTTATTTTAGTGGAATCTAGCCTCCCACCCGCGCCACCTGTGGTAATTAACACTAATTTATTGGCGCAACAATAGGCCGCAATCGCCACTTTTGCTTTGGCGTCGTCAATCGCGTCTAGTACAATATCAAAATCACGGTCAAGCATGTTTTCTACATTTTCTGCCGTTACAAAATCTTCAACTTCATGCACTTTACAATGTGGATTAATGGCGCGAATGCGTTGCGCCATGGCGGTAACTTTGGCCTTGCCAAACTCACCTTCCAGCGCATGAATTTGACGATTCACGTTCGATTCCGCAATGTTGTCTAGATCAATTAATGTAATATTTCCAACTGCGTTGCGTGCCAGCGCTTCGGCCGCCCAACTGCCCACGCCGCCGATGCCGATGACACAGATATGCGCGGCTTGTAGCTTACTTAAGCCAGCTTCGCCATAAAGTCGCTTAACGCCACCAAATCGGCGTTCAAAATCGATTTCTGCCATCAAGTTTCAAGTACTACAAAAGCCGCGGCTAAATTTTTCTCATCACTAATGCTGACGTGGGTTTTAGTGATTTTTTTTGCTTGTAAGAAAACTTTTAACTCAACCGCTAAAATCAAAATTGGTTTGCCCAAGTCATCGTGCGAAACGGCTATATTTTGAAACGTCGCTGGCGCGCGCAGGCCCGTGCCAAGCGCCTTCGCAAATGCCTCTTTTGCGGCAAAACGTTTGGCTAAAAATCGTGGTTTTATGTGTGATTCTTGATAACTTGCAAATTCACTCTCCGCCAAAATGCGCTTGGCAAATTCATCGCCAAACTGCTCGATGGAAGCCTCAATACGCGCGACTTCAACAATGTCTGTACCAATGCCAAAAATCATTTTGCGTTACTTGCAAACTCTTTCATAAGCGCTTTCATTTCGCGTACCGCCTCGTCCCAGCCAACAAACAAAGCATGCGCGACAATAGCATGACCGATATTCAACTCTTCTAAACCCGCAATCGCGGCGATTTCGTGCACATTATGATAATGCAAGCCATGACCTGCGTTGACGACCAAACCCAATTTTAGCGCGTGCGCCACCGCCTGCTTAATGCGTTGCAATTCGCGCGCTTTATCTATAGCGTTTTCAGCATCAGCAAACGTGCCTGTGTGCAGTTCTATGACTGGCGCGCCAGCTTTTTTGGCTGCATCTATTTGCACAATATCTGGGCCGATAAATAGTGAAACACGAATGCCATGCTTTGCCAATTTTTTGCACGCTGCTGCAACTTTGTCGAAGTGCATCACCACATCTAAACCACCTTCTGTCGTGCGCTCCTCGCGCCGCTCTGGCACCAAACAAACGTCTTGTGGCTTCACTTGGCAAGCAATGTCAATCATTTCATCAGTGACTGCGCACTCAAGATTCATGCGGGTTTGCAACAAGCCGCGTAAAGCGTACACATCGGCGTCCTGCATATGGCGGCGATCTTCACGCAGATGCAATGTAATACTATCTGCGCCAGATTGCTCAGCGCGCAGCGCGGCTTGTACCACGCTGGGGTATTTGGTAGCACGCGCCTGACGGATAGTGGCGACGTGGTCGATGTTAACTCCGAGTTTGATCATTTCAAATCCTAATATTTATCTTACTAATTCATGCTATATTGAAGCTCAGACGCGGCGAAGTGCCCAAGACAATACACATAGTATGAGCGAAATACAGCATGAATCAAAGCCCTTGTAGATCTATTAATAACTGTCTTGTGTGTAATGGTTTATCGCCTAAATAATGCATCAATAAATAACGCATCAATTGTTTACTTTGGCTCTGTGTAAGGCTTTCGGCATAATCATCATGCGCCATGTCCAGCAAAGTTTTACCGCTTAATTGTACGCCATTTTTGGTAGCTTTTAGCTCACATGCGCCATATTCAGCCTCGTAACGATAGGTGTTATTAGCCACAATTTCCAGCCCATTTTCATCTTGCAACAGCGGCACGGCGTAACCCATTTCTTGCAGTAATTTTAGTTCGAATCTACGCAAAGTTGTGGCTAAATCTGCGCCATTGGTAAGCGTTTGAATCGTGTTCGTGTAGTATTCAAATAAGGCCTCATGCGCATCTTCGCGCGGCAATAAACGTAACAATAGCTCATTCATATAAAAGCCGCACATCAGTGCCTCGCCTTTAAGCAAGGTTAAGCCGGCGCTCCAATCCAAGCTATGCAGCGTTTTGAGCTCATTCTTACCAGACCAAGCCCCACTTAGCATTTGAAACGATTGCAACATGCCACGCATGGCAGAATGCGGCCTGCGCGCGCCTTTTGCCACGGCGGCAATCCGGCCAAACTCTTTGCTAAACAGTTCGACCACCAAGCTGGTTTCTTTAAACGGATAAGTGTGC
>JANYGD010000176.1 GCA_025359405.1 Methylotenera sp.
CCAGCTTCAACTTCTAGCCAAGTAAACGCTAATTTAGGATAAGCTTCTAGCAAAGCAGCGCGATTGTGGCCAATTTCTACCACCAAAATCCCGTCGTCATTTAGATATTTTGCGGCTTCGCGCAAGATTGTGTGCGTGTGGTCTAAGCCCGCGTTACCACTGCCCAGCGCGATTTGTGGCTCGTTTCGATATTCAGTTGGCAGTTGAGCCATGCTAGGCGCATCCACATATGGCGGGTTGCTGATAATCACATCGTACTTTCTGCCTTTCAGCGCTGCAAACATGTCAGATTGAATGGCGGTGATTTGGTCTTCTAGGTCGTAATTGGCAATATTGATATTCGCGACTGCAATCGCATCTGGCGAAATATCCACCACGTCAATTGCCGCATTGGGGAAGGCTTCAGCTAAAAGTATGCCTAAACAGCCGCTACCGGTGCAAATATCTGCGGCGGATTCCACCATTTCTGGATATTCTATCCAAGGCTGCAAGCCGTCTTCAAGCAACTCTGCAATGAATGATCGTGGCACGATAACGCGTTCATCCACATAAAATTTAAAGCCGCGCAGCCAGGCCTCGCGTAGCAAATAGGCGGTTGGCGTACGTTTTGTGATGCGTTGCTCAATTAAATGTGCAAGATGTTTGCGCTCAGATTCGGTAATCACCGCGTCTAAAAAATTATGTAGCGTGTCGTGCGGCAAATGCAACGCGCTCAAAATTAGCCACACGGCTTCATCGTAGCTATTATCGGTGCCGTGGCCAAAAAAAATGTCGGAGGCTTCAAACTGGCTTACGGTAAAGCGTAGCCAATCGCGGATAGTAAAAAGTTCTTCGCTCAAACGTGGAAAATGCATTACTTGAGTAATTTTTTCATGGTGAGTTTATAGGTATCTTTGAGCGGGTCAATGTCTGCCACACCCACGCATTCATTGAGTTTATGGATGGTTTTGTTGAGCGGGCCAAATTCAATCACTTGCTTAGATATATCCGCAATAAAACGGCCATCCGACGTGCCGCCCGTAGTCGAGAGTTCTGGTGAAACGCCATAAGTTTTTTCAATCGCTCTGGAAATTGCCTCAACCAAGTTGCCGCGCGGTGTGATGTAGGGCGGCGAGTATTCCCACGCCAGGTCATATTCTAAGCCGTGCTTGTCTAAAATCGCATGCACGCGTTCCTTCAAATTATCCTCGGTGCTGGCGGTGCTGAATCTAAAATTAAACAAAATTTCCACTTCGCCTGGCACCACATTAGTCGCTCCTGTGCCCCCATTCATGTTAGATATTTGCCACGAAGTCGGCGGAAAGTATTCGTTGCCGTTGTCCCACACCGTTTCCACCATGTCTTTAATCGCTGGTGCGACCAGATGAATCGGGTTTTTGATCAAGTGCGGATAAGCAATATGCCCTTGAATACCTTTAACGGTGAGCTTGCCAGAGAGTGAGCCACGTCGCCCATTTTTAATCATGTCGCCCACGATTTTGTTAGAAGTTGGTTCGCCGACAATGCAGTAATCAATCAACTCGCCGCGATTTTTTAATACTTCCACCACTTTTATCGTGCCATCCGCTGCTACACCTTCTTCATCTGAAGTAATCAATAAGCCGATTGAGCCTTTGTGCTCAGGATTTTCGGCGATAAATTCTTCGATACTGGTAATAAACGCTGCGAGCGATGTTTTCATGTCGGCTGCACCGCGCGCGTAGAGCATGCCATCTTTAATGGTTGGTTCAAACGGCAGCGTGTGCCATTTATCGAGCGGACCAGTTGGCACAACATCAGTATGTCCTGCAAACACCAATAACGGAGCGGCTGTGCCACGGCGCGCATAGAAATTATCCACATTGCCAAAACGCATGCGCTCGATTTTGAAGTCTAATGGCTCAAGGCGCGCAATCATCACTTCTTGGCAGCCTGCGTCTTCTGGCGTGTTAGATTGCCGTTTTAGTAAATCGATGGCTAACTCTAGGGTTTTACTCATGGGCGAGCTCTTTTTTATAAGTGGCCTCAATGAAGCCCAAGCATAGAATTTTACCGTTTTTTTCTATAATTGGCCGCTTTATTAACGAGGTTTTTGCTTGCATGAGTGTGATAGCCGATGCATTGTCAACAATGTTGGCTTTGGCGTTGTCGTCTAAGCCGCGCCAAGTAAGTCCTGCACGATTGATGAGTTTGTCAAACGGCAGTTGCGTAAGCCAATTTTCAAGTAATTGTTGCGTTACGCCGTGTTTTTTGAAGTCGTGAAACTCGTAGGCGATACGATTGCTTTCAAGCCAATCGCGGGCTTTTTTTACTGTATTGCAGTTGGGGATTCCATAGAGTTTAAGTGCTTGCATGAGGCACATTTTAACAGCTAGTGTTGAAGGTGTGCAGCAGTAATTACTGCTTTAAGCAGCTTACATTTGATAGTCGGTTATTAAGAGCTGACCCTTAGCTTCAAAATTATTATCAAGATGTTTAAACAACTTAAATAATTTGCCTTCGGGCACCGGCTTAGAGTACAAGAAACCTTGCATATGGTTGCAACCCAAGTCTACCAGCGCTTTACGTTGCGCCTCTGTTTCTACGCCTTCTGCAACTACATTAAAATTAAGTGCATGTGCAAGGCGAATAATTGCCTCAACCAAGGTGCGAGAGGCAATATTATCGCCAACTCCAGCCAAAAATACTTTATCCAACTTCAATTCGTCGATATTTAAATCTTGTAGATAAGTAAGCGTAAAAGGCTGCATACCAAAATCATCTAAAGCCACTTTGATATTGGCGGCTTTAAATTGCGCAAGCAAAAGTTTAAACAGCGTTTCATTTTTGTTTGCCGCCGCTTCTTTAATCTCAAAAGTAAGATTGCTTGCGGGTACATCATGTTGTTGCATTAAGCGCTTAATTTCACTGACTAAATTTGGATTGCGAAATTGATGGCGGGTTAAATTGATAGATATATTTAAATCAATACCTGCATATTTAGCACGCTGAACGGTACGGATGCTTTCCTCAATCACCCAATCATTAATCTGGTTGACGAGG
>JANYGD010000198.1 GCA_025359405.1 Methylotenera sp.
TTTTTGCCCGAAGAACGCGCTTGGCTGGGCGATTTGTTCAGTCGCGTCGGTTGGGTAGATGTGTATCGCAAGCTGCATCCAGATACCACGGACGCATGCTACACTTGGTGGAGCAACCGCGGTGCAGCCTATGAAAAAAATGTGGGTTGGCGTTTAGATTACCAAATTGCTACGCCTGAATTAGCTAAAAAAGCTTTCCGGTCAACGATTTACAAAGCTGAACGTTTTAGTGATCACGCACCTTTAATTGTTGACTACCAATAAATTAAATTTAAAAAACCTTATTTTAAAACATTCATTTTGTCTTCTAAAAAGCAAATTTCTCTCTTTATCATCGCGCAACTAATTAGTGCAAATGCGCTCATGCTTAATGTTGCGCATGCAGATGAGAAAAAATTAGACGATAATCCCGTGGGGATTGTGCCTGAGGGCGTTAGCAATGCGGTTTCAGATGTGGATATGCAGGTACGATTGGCCGCAAAGCCTAACGCAACGCCATGTGCAGCAGAAGGTTGTGTTGTATATCGTGAGTTTGATACGCGCGTGCAACAGCTTGGCTTGCAACTAACTGAAGCTGCTTATACATTGTATCCAAAGCTAAAAAAACGTGTGCCGAGTTTTGTGTTTAGCGTGGCAGATAAAAAAGATCCAGGCGCCGCATCAAATGGCGGTGGCAAGGTGGTGCTTTTTCGTGGCCTGCAGCAGTTAGAACTCACAGATGATGCCTTAAGTTTTATTATTGCGCGTGAAATGGGCCATGTCATCGGCAAACACCACAATAAAAACACTTCTACCAAGCTGATAATCTCGGCGTTGGCGACGATATTGTTTCCAGCAGTAGGTATTATTGGTGCTTCATCAGCCGCCACTCAGGCCACCACAGCGACCACGCTATTGACTAGCGCGGCTTCTACCGCGACCTCTATGCTGGGCTCTGAGGTTGCCTTGGCCAAAATGAAACCCAGTCAACTTTTAGAGTCTGACGATATCGCCATAAATTTGTTAAATAATCAAGCTTGGGATATGCGCTGTGTGGCCAGTATTCTGCATTTTGACAATGATCCCGATGTAAAAAATACGCAAAATAATTGGATGCAAGATTTGCAGGTGAGTAGCGCACATTTGCAAAAAGTTGTGGATAATGAAGATCTTGCAGTTTTACCTTTAGAGGGCGATAGCTTATCTGTGGCGGAAGAAAATGCCGTGCCTGCAGATGTAGAAGCCGCGCAATAGGCGCTTATTCATTAAGTAAAATTAATTTGCATATTAATTGTAAGGCTTTTTAATTTAACGCGACTAAATCTCGTAACTAGAACGAACTGACTAATAATTCGCTTTAGTGACAGCCGAACTGGTTGGTCAAGCGCTGAGTTTGCTTAACTTTAGGGTTTGCCAATTTAAATTATATTCACGAGAGGAATTAAAATGTCGATTCAAACATCATCAAAAATTGGTAAAGGCGCGTTATTAGCCGTTGGCGCAGCAGCATTAATTTTGTCTGGTTGTGCAGCTACCGGTGCTAAAAGCGCATCTAGCGGTGAAATGGTTAGCTGCTTGGGTATTAATTCATGTAAAGGTACGGGCGCTTGCAAAACAGCTGAAAATGCATGTAAAGGCCAAAACGCATGTAAAGGCCATGGCTTTTTGACCGTTAGTTCAGAGGATTGCTCTTCTAAACACGGTACTATTATTTAGTATTTGGTAAGTAGTTGCGGTTTTAGGACATGCTGGTAGCATGTCCTTTTCACTTAGAAGTTCATTTAAACATAAAGGAGAATTATGATGATGATAGATATTCAAAATAAACTACGTACAGGTACCTTGATTGCGCTTGGCGCTGCCGCGCTTATTCAGTCTGGTTTTGTGGCCAGTGCTGAAGTTGCAACTCAAGCTAAAGTTCACTGTTTAGGCGTTAACTCATGCAAAGGTACAAGCGACTGTAAAACTGCAGAAAATGCATGTAAAGGTCAAAATGTATGTAAAGGGCATGGTTTTTTAGCCTTGTCAGAAAAAGATTGTTTAGCTAAAGGCGGCACTGTAGAAAAAATGGAATAGCAACTAAGCTGATTGAGGGCCATGTTTGAAACTGGCTCTCAATTATGCTGATATTCCCTAAAAATATGCATGAAAACAAAAATACGTCTCACATAAACCGCCCTTTTTTAGGTTTCGGCCTAGGTCTTCGTACAGAACATTACAATTCAATTTTAGAATCCAAACCAGCTATCGATTGGCTGGAGTTGCTTTCAGAAAACTACATGGTAGCAGGCGGCAAGCCGTTGCATTTTTTAGATCGTATTCGCGAAAATTACCCCGTTGTAATGCACGGTGTGTCCTTGTCTATTGGCTCTACAGCTAAAATAGATAAAGATTACTTGCGTGATTTAAAGCAACTGGCCGATCGTGTACAACCGGCTTGGATTTCAGATCATTTATGCTGGACCGGTGTGCACGGCCAAAACATGCACGATTTATTGCCGCTGCCGTATACTGAAGAAACCGCCAAGCATGTGGCCGAGCGAGTTGGTATTGTACAAGATTTTTTAGGTCGCCAAATTTTGCTGGAGAATGTCTCCAGCTACGCCAGTTATGTCGATTCCAGCATGACAGAGTGGGAGTTTATATCACTGATAGGTGAGCAGGCAGATTGCTTGCTGCTGCTGGATGTGAACAATATTTACGTCAGCAGTTATAACCACCGATTTGATGCTAAAGCCTTTATTGACGGTGTTCCCGCAAATAGAATTCAGCAAATTCATTTGGCTGGTCACCATAATCATGGCGACTATATTATTGATACGCACGATGCGCCTGTCATCGACCCGGTGTGGGATTTGTACGCTTATGCGATTGCACGATTTGGTGCAGTATCGACCATAATCGAGCGCGACGACCACATTCCGCCGTTAAATGAGTTGGTGCAAGAGCTAGAAGTTGCTAGAGAAATAGCTAATAAGATACATGCCCACAAGGCAGCATCAGGGCATGCCAAATGAGTCATTTAGCTAAACTACAAGCTGATTTTCAAGCTTTTTTGATGGATGAAACCAAAGAAGTTGCACTAAAAAGCCAAATTATTGATGATGCAAAAGTGGGTGCGAAAAAGCGCCTTGGCATCTACTACAACGCTTACCGTTTCCGCATTATTGAGGCGCTAGCAACGGCTTACCCTAAGCTGCATATTATGCTTGGCGACGACTTATTCGATAGCACCGCGCGCACCTATATTGACCAGTACCCATCCACCTATCGTAACATGCGCTGGGTTGGCGATAAAATGCAAACGCATTTGCAACACACTTTGCCGCAGCATCCAATCGCGGCTGAAATGGCGGCTTTTGAGTGGATTTTAGGCTTGGCTTTTGATGCAGAAGACGCGCCAATATTAATTTTGCAAGATTTAGCCGAAGTTCCGCCAGAAGCATGGGCAGAGTTAAAGTTTGTGTTTCATCCATCGCTCCATGTGTTGCCATTGCAATGGAATGTGGTGCAAGTGTGGAACGCTTTAGATGAAGACGAAACGCCGCCAAACATTGCTAAAACTGAAGAACCTTGCCTGATTTGGAGGCGCGATTTGAACTCACATTTTCGCTCATTAGATGCGGCAGAATATGTCGCCATTCAATTGGCCATTTCAGGCGCTAGCTTCGGCGTGATTTGCGAAAAACTGCAAGAAGTTGCAGATGAAGAGGCGGCCACTATGCAGGCCGCGCGGTATCTATCTAGTTGGCTCAACAATGGGATGATTGCTAAGATTTAACTTCCACAGAACTTTAGCGCTAAGCTTTGCATAATCTCACCGGTTTGGCTGTTTTGCACAAAAATAACCGCGCCAGCATCGCGTTTTTTCCACTCGGGGCTTAGGTTAAAGCTTTTGCTAAATTCATTTTGATTGTTAATTTGATACGCACCAAAAAAATCGCGCACTACGTAATCATGCTTCAGCTCGCGGCCGCTGTTTTCACCTGCTTTCACTTGACTTACTAATTTATTTTCATAAATCGCCACAAAAACATCAGAGTTTTTGGCGTCAATTGGCTTTACAGCTTGCGCACTGGCTTTCAAGGTAATGTCGCCATTTTGTGCCGTTACAGCATCTAGCGTTAAATTAGCGCGAGAGGCGAATTTTTGCGTGGCTTCAATATTTTCATTTAAGCGTGAGTTATCCCAACCTCGAAAATCACGCCCATTCATCACAAATTGTGGTGTATAAACATAGCCCGAGCCGCCAAATGCCGCGATTTTGCGTTGCCTATCGCTATATTCTGGTTTAGAAAATTTGTC
>JANYGD010000016.1 GCA_025359405.1 Methylotenera sp.
ACACGAGGCGATTTTTATAATCCCCCGCAGGTGCCAGCGCGAATAAGTTAGATTTCACTTCGCCTTTTAAATCAATGGCAATGCGCACCACACCTGGTTTATATTTAGCCACTCGCACTTGCTTAATATATGGATCGCTCGACAAAATTTTGTCCGAAAGCGTCTGCAAAACATTGGTAAGCTCTGTATCTTCAACGTCTAAAACTAATCTATCGGGATTTTTTAAAATGAGAAGTTGATATTTAAGGGGGGTGGCAGATTCCAACGCGATGCGTGTATATTCCTGCGCAGGCCACACGCGCGCTGCTGTGATGATATTTGCAGCATAACTGCTTGAATTTATTAATAATAAATAACAAAAGAAAAGTTGGGCTAAAATTTTTCTAAACATGCTTTACCTAACAGAGAACCTGCTGAAAATTGGATTTTTCGACCTGCGTTAAATGGTGAAAGTTGCACATGAATATCGGGCTCTGGCAGAATGTGTGCGGCTTTTTCTGGCCACTCAATCATACAAATACTCTGCGGATTAAAATAATCTCTAAAGCCTGCCGCATTCCATTCCTCTTCATCTATAAATCTATATAAATCAAAATGATATACATTATATCTCGAAACTACATAATATTCTACCAAGGTATAAGTCGGGCTTTTTACTTTGCCAATATGACCTAAACCATGCAAAACACCGCGCACAAAAGTGGTTTTACCCGCGCCAAGGTCACCATGCAAATAAATATTCAAGCCTGATACTAAAATACTTGCGAGTCGCTCACCACAAGCCAAAGTTGCTGCTTCATCATCAAGCTCAAGTGTAATATCATTGGCGCTATGCATTTAGAACCTTCTAACGATTTTAACGCGCTGGTGGCCGATATCAAGCGCTGGGGACGCGAATTGGGCTTTGCGGAGATTGGCATTACCGATACCGATTTGTCGGCTGCAGAAATTGAACACCAAGCGTGGGTTAAAAAAGGCTTTCATGGTGACATGGATTATATGGCAAAACATGGCACTAAGCGCACGCGACCTGCCGATTTAGTGCCAAATACCGTGCGTGTGATTTCGGCTAGGCTAGATTACTTGCCACCTAGCGCTCGTGATAGCTGGGATGTGATGAAGGATGGCGAAAAAACCTTTATTTCGCGCTATGCTTTAGGGCGTGATTATCACAAAGTCATGCGACAAAAATTGCAGAAACTATGCGATAAAATTACTGAGAATATAAATGACTTTGAATGTAGAGTTTTCACAGACAGCGCACCAGTGCTAGAGGTTGCGCTTGCAGAGAAAGCTGGCTTGGGTTGGCGCGGCAAACATACATTACTGATAAACAAAGAACATGGCTCTTGGTTTTTTCTAGGTGAAATTTATACCAATTTGCCGTTGCCGATTGACGAAAAAGTCAGCAATCATTGCGGCAGTTGTTCATCTTGCATCGATATATGCCCTACCCGCGCCATTACCGCGCCTTACGAGGTGGATGCGCGGCGCTGCATCTCCTACCTCACCATCGAGCTTAAAACCAGCATTCCTGTTGAGTTTAGGTCACTAATAGGTAATAGAGTGTATGGCTGCGACGACTGCCAATTGGTGTGCCCATGGAACAAGTTTGCAGAAATTACGCAAGAGCCAGATTTCCACGTTAGAAACGGCTTAGATGACATCAGCTTGGTGGACTGTTTTGCTTGGAGCGAGACTGAATTTAAACAAAAAATGGCTGGCAGCGCTATTTATAGAATCGGTTACACGCAATGGCTACGCAATATTGCCATAGGTTTGGGCAATGCGCCTAGCTCGCCCGAAGTGATTAGCGCTTTAAAAACACGTAAAATCGATAGCAATGAATTAGTGCGAGAGCACGTAGAATGGTCCTTGCAGCAACATGGTACTTGACGGTGGATTACACTGTTTATATCATGGCAATGACGAGGCCAAAAACCTTTAGTCACTCGCTAACTCTTTACAAAAGGAATTGACATGGTTAGCAAAGCTGCAACAAAAAAACCTGCACCTGCAAAAAAACCAGCCCCTAAAAAGGCAACTCCAAAGAAACCTACCACTAAAAAAGCAAGTGCGCCGAAATCCGCCATGATGAGCGGGTTTGAGCGCTACAAAATGATAGAAGTCGCAGCCTATTATTTGGCTGAGAAAAAAGGATTTTCTGGCCATTCTGCAGATTATTGGATAGCCGCGGAGAAGGAAATCAACAAAAAACTAGCGAAGAAATAATCGCTTTTAATAACAAAAAGGGCGCAATTTGCGCCCTTTTTGTTATTAATCTAAATGTTTATTTTAAAACTCGGTTACGATATTCGCCGGTTCTTGTATCAATCTCAATTTTGTCGCCTTGCGCACAAAACAACGGCACTGGCAGCTCAAAACCTGAAGCCAATTTGGCCGGTTTCATTACTTTGCCTGAGGTGTCGCCCTTCACAGCTGGCTCTGTGTAGCTAATTTCGCGCACCACGGTGGTTGGCAGCTCTACTGAAATGGCTTTGCCATCATAAAAGCGCACATCGCATTCCATGCCATCTTCTATAAACGGTAGCGCGTCTTCCATAAATTCGGCATCCACATCGTATTGGTTGTAATCTTTATCCATAAACACGTAAGTTGGGTCGGCAAAATAAGAATATGTGACTTCTTTTTTCTCAAGTACGATGACGTCAAACTTATCGCCCGCACCATAAATCGTCTCACTTGGCGCGTCAGTTAACAAGTTTTTAAATTTCATTTTCACAACCGCGGTGCTGCGGCCAGATTTATTGTATTCGGCTTTCACCACCACCAATGGGACGTTGTCGACCATGATTACATTACCGGCGCGGAGTTCTTGTGCTGTTTTCATAGCTAAATTCTTTAATTATTTGCGAAGCGCGCATTATACGCGAGTTAAATATTATTGCAAAAAATCACCAACTTGGCGGCCAAATCAGGCTGCTTTGCCAGTTGCTTGGTTTGCTGCAAGGTGTAAGTTTTGAGTGCAGGTAAATGCTCTAAATAACTTTGCCAAATATCTATTGACATATGCTCTGCAGACCAGCATTGATGAACCTCACGGGTCGATTTATTTTCAGAAAAACCCGCATAAAACAATTCCAAAAACGCATCCAGTTTTTTAATGTGTGCGTTTTCATCTTGCAAATACGGTTGCCAAATAAACGGTTTGCCCGCCCAAATCGCACGCACCCAGCTATCTTCACCGCGCACAAAATTGAGGTCACAATCGCGAAGTAGCGTGTCATAATCCGTCTGTGACAGAAAAGGCAGCACATGCACGTGCAAATTATCGTGCGTAAAATAATCACCCGCAGTGATTGTTTCTGCGCCAAAAAAATCGGCGATTTGTGGCAAAATGCTTGTGGCTGGCACATACACATTCACAGCGTGGTTATTGGCTTGCAGGGCAGTGAATAAATCATGAATTGAAGCATGTGGATAACAAAAAAGCGAGATTTTTAAGGTGTTTTCGTGATTCGTCTCTTGCCCAATCTCGACGTCACGCTCGCGAATCAAACCACCAGTACTTTCAGTAAACCCCGGAAAGTAAAAATAGCGTGTTAAACCGTTCGCCTGTGGCGAAGGTTTGCCATGAAAATCGACCACCCAAGGCTCGGCAGACAAATATTCTAGGTTGACCCATTTGGATTTTTGTTGCGCCATTGCGGCTAGATAGGCAGGTGGCAAACCACAGGAAAATGCTTCAATGACAACATCAGCAGCTCCACTAAAATCTGCTTTTTCTTGCCAGTGTAAAATAGAAATATCTTCGCAAACTTGCTGGTTTTTTGCTAAATCTAAGTTTGTAATGATTGTCTGCGCAGCGTTTAAATCATCTATCCACAACCTAATTTGTAAGCCATGTTCTACCCGCAATTGCCGCGCCAAACGCCAACATACGCCAATATCGCCAAAGTTATCGACAATTTTGCAAAAAATATCCCAACGCAACTTCACAGCAAATTAATACCAAAGTTTTTTAACACAATTGCATAAACGTAAAAAATCACCAAAGTCATTGCTATACAAGTCAACAAAGTTGGCCAAAAACCCCATTTAGGCAGCAAATATGGAAATAATAGAAACATGGGCAAGGTAGGAATCACGTACCAAAACGTGTAATAGGCATGATTGGCGAGCTTGCTCACAGGTTGTTTTTCAATGTAAAGCCAAATCAACGTAAGCACCGTCACCAGCGGCAGTGAGGCGATCAAGCCACCGAGCTTGTCGCTGGCTTTGGCGAACTCTGAAACCAACACCACGACAGCGGCAGTGATTAAATATTTGATGATTGTAAACTTCATATTAAAGTCTTTTTTATTGGTATATGTTTCGTATACCTTACCTCATTAACTAGATATGTTGATTGTGCTTAAACTAGACTTAGCTAAAACGCCTTAGTCGTAACGCATTAGTAATCACAGAAACTGAACTTAGGCTCATCGCTAATGCAGCAATCATAGGTGAGAGCAACCAGCCTGTAAATGGATAGAGCACACCTGCCGCCAGCGGAACTCCTAATGCATTATATATAAATGCAAAGCCTAAGTTCTGCTTCATGTTGGCAATGGTCTGTTCAGAAATCTCACGAGCTTGAGCTATGCCACGCAAATCTCCTTTAACGAGTGTCACTTGAGCGCTGTTCATGGCCACATCAGTACCAGTACCCATTGCAACACCCACATCAGCTTTGGCAAGCGCAGGTGCATCGTTGATGCCATCTCCCGCCATTGCCACGGCACGGCCTTCACGTTGCAATTTATCAACCAGCGCTAATTTATCGGCAGGTTTAACTTCTCCGTAGAATTCTTCAATCCCTAACTTGGCAGCCACTGACTTTGCTGTCATTAACCCATCCCCTGTAGCCATGATGACACGCATACCAGATGCTTTTAACGTGGCCAATGCTTCGGCTGTGCTTTCTTTGATCGGGTCTGATACTGATAGTAACCCCGCTAGCTGGCCATCAACTGCCAGATACATCACGCTAGCACCTGTTGCGCGTAACTCTTCTGCTTGTACTTTTAATGATTCGACTTGAACATTGAGCTGAGTCATCAATGCAGTATTACCCAGCGCTAATTGTTTGCCATTTACAGTACCTCGCACGCCAATACCAGTGCTGGACTCAAAGTTATCTACTTTATCAATAGCCAGAGCCTTTTCACGCGCTGCTTTCACAATCGCATCTGCTAATGGATGCTCACTACCTTGGTCAAGGCTGGCTGCTAAACGTAAAACTTCGTCTTCGGTATAACCTGATGATGCTAAAACTCGATTAAAGCGCGGTTTACCTTCGGTTAACGTACCAGTCTTATCTACAATTAAGGTATCAACTTTGCGGAAATTTTCAATGGCCGCTGCGTCGCGGAATAACACACCTTGCGTTGCAGCTTTGCCAGTGGCGACCATGATGGACATAGGCGTTGCCAAACCGAGTGCGCAGGGGCAAGCAATGATGAGCACCGCTACAGCGTTGATTAGACCAAACACCCAACTAGGCTCTGGCCCAAAGAAGCCCCAAACAAAGAATGTGATGAGCGCAATACTAACCACAGTGACTACAAAGTAGCCAGCCACTTGGTCAGCCATACGTTGCATGGGTGCTTTAGAGCGCTGGGCTTGGATGACCATTTGTACGATGCTGGCCAACACCGTTTGTGAGCCTACTTTTTCTGAGCGCATGACCATTGCACCATTGGTATTAAGCGTTGCGCCTATTAATTTGTCACCTATACCTTTAGCTACTGGCATTGGTTCACCCGTGAGCATAGATTCATCCACGGCACTACCACCCTCGGTCACGATACCATCGACAGGGACTTTTTCGCCTGGACGGATGCGTAACATGTCTCCAACATGTACGTGCGTGAGTGGAACGTCCTCTTCACTCTCATCGGCATTGATTCTACGAGCCGTTTTAGGTGATAAACCAAGCAAAGATTTAATCGCAGCAGAAGTTTGTGAACGTGCCTTTAGTTCTAAAATTTGACCAAGCAGTGTTAAGGAAATAATTACGGCAGCCGCTTCAAAGTAAACGGATACACGACCCATTGCCATAAAAGACGCAGGGAATACATTTGGTACAACTGTGGCGACAACGCTGTAAATAAATGCAGCTGAAGTACCTAACCCTATTAATGTCCACATATTTGGACTGCGATTTACTACTGATTGAAAGCCACGTTGAAAAAACGGCCAACCTGCCCACAGCACGATAGGCAATGACAATGCTAGTTCAATCCAACTTTGCGTTGCCATCTCAAACCATTGAAGACGGTGACCCACCATAGCCAGAATGGTTACGATGATAGTCAGGGGCAGCGTCCAAATAAAGCGCCGCTTAAAGTCTGCCAACTCAGGACTTTCAGCATTATCTAAACTAGGCATTTCTGGTTCCAATGCCATACCGCATTTTGGACAAACCCCAGCGTGGTCTTGCCGAACCTCTGGATGCATGGGGCAGGTGTAAATAGTGCCAGTGGGAATGACTTCTGAAGGACTAGGTTTTGTTTCTGATGCAGTGAAGTCTGAGCTTTCGTCAGCCAAATACTTCGCTGGATCAGCTGC